>NZ_JAHAJN010000004.1 GCF_018372215.1 Negativicoccus succinicivorans
ACCCGGGCAGTCTACGTGAGCGTAGTGACGGTTGTCGGTTTCGTATTCTACGTGCGAGGTGTTGATGGTAATACCGCGTTCGCGTTCTTCCGGCGCTTTATCGATCTGGCTGTAGTCCTGGAATTCCGCTTTGCCGCTTTCCGAAAGAACTTTCGTGATCGCGGCGGTCAGGGTTGTTTTACCATGGTCAACGTGACCGATGGTACCAATATTAACGTGCGGTTTGCTGCGTTCAAAATGTGCTTTTGCCATTTGAATTTCCTCCTAATAGGTGATGATTATGCTTTTTTGCCGCTGCGCTGCGCGACGATTTCTTCCGCGACCGCTTTCGGCACTTCTTCGTAATGATCAAACGTCATGGTGTGGTTACCGCGGCCCTGCGTCTTCGAACGCAAGTCGGTCGCGTAACCGAACATTTCGGACAACGGAACGAACGATTTAATGTTCGTCGCGCCGCGACGCGGTTCCATGCCTTCTACTTTGCCGCGACGGGAGTTCAGGTCGCCGATAACGTCGCCCATGTATTCATCCGGTACGACAACGTCGACACGCATGTACGGTTCGAGGAGCACCGGCTGCGCTTTTTGCGCGCCGGCTTTGAAGCCCATAGAACCGGCAATCTTAAAGGCCATTTCCGAGGAGTCGACATCATGGTACGAACCGTCGAAAACGGTAACTTTGATGTCTACCATCGGGTAACCCGCAACAACACCGGTCTGCATCGCTTCTTCCACACCGGCCTGTACCGGTCCGATGTATTCTTTCGGAATGACACCGCCGACGATTTTGTTTTCGAAGATGAAGCCGGATCCCGGCTCCATCGGTTCGAGTTTCAACCAGCAGTGGCCATACTGACCGCGACCACCGGACTGACGTATGAACTTACCTTCCGATTCGACTTCTTTGCGGATCGTTTCACGGTAAGCAACCTGCGGTTTACCGATGTTGCTTTCGACTTTAAATTCGCGCGACATGCGGGTAACCAGCACATCCAAGTGAAGTTCGCCCATGCCGGAAATGATCGTTTGACCGCTTTCGGCATCGGTATGAACTTTGAACGTCGGATCTTCTTCCGCCAGTTTCTGCAGTGCAATGCCCATTTTTTCCTGGTCGGCTTTCGTTTTCGGTTCTACCGCAACGGAGATAACCGGTTCCGGAAATTCCATTTTTTCCAAAATGATCGGGTTCTTTTCATCGCAGAGCGAATCGCCTGTCGTGACATCTTTGAAACCGATGGCCGCTGCAATATCGCCGCTGTATACTTTGTCAATTTCACTGCGGTGGTTAGCGTGCATCATCAAGACACGGCCGACACGTTCGCGTTTGCCCTTCGTCGCGTTGTAAACGTAGGAGCCCGCTTCGAGCGTACCGGAGTACACGCGGAAGAATGAAAGTTTACCGACATAGGGGTCGGTCATGATCTTAAACGCCAAAGCCGAGAACGGCGCGTTATCGTCCGAAGGACGGCTGTCCGCTTCTCCCGTATCCGGGTTGACGCCTTTGATCGCCGGTACATCCGTCGGAGCCGGCATGTACGCGATGATCGCATCCAATAATTCCTGAACACCTTTGTTCTTGTAAGCGGAACCGCAGGCTACCGGGTTCATCGTGGTGGCAATCGTCGCTTTACGGATGCCCGCCTGAATTTCTTCGGTAGTGAGTTCTTCGCCTTCCAAGTATTTCATCATGAGATCGTCATCGGTTTCCGCTACTGCTTCAATCAGCTTTGCGCGATATTCTTTGGCTTTATCCAACATATCCGCCGGAATTTCGCCTTCAACGATATCGATACCGTGATCGCCTTCATAATGGTAAGCTTTCATCTTGATCAAATCGATGATGCCTTCAAAATCTTGTTCCGCACCGATCGGCAATGAGATCGGCACAGCGTTAGCGCCTAAGCGCTCTTTCATCGATTCAACGGCTGCGTAGAAATCCGCACCCGTCGTATCCATCTTGTTGATGAATGCGATACGCGGTACACCGTAGTGATCCGCCTGACGCCAAACCGTTTCCGATTGCGGTTCTACACCGCTTTTCGCGTCAAACACCGCGACCGCGCCGTCGAGCACGCGCAAAGAGCGCTCAACTTCGACCGTAAAATCCACGTGACCGGGCGTGTCGATAATATTGATACGATTGCCTTTCCAGTGGCAAGTCGTCGCCGCGGACGTGATCGTAATCCCGCGTTCCTGTTCCTGGTCCATCCAGTCCATGGTAGCGGCACCTTCGTGTGTTTCACCGATTTTGTGCACGCGTCCCGTGTAAAACAGAATACGTTCCGTGGTCGTGGTCTTGCCGGCATCAATGTGCGCCATGATGCCGATATTGCGAGTATTTTGTAATGTAAATTCTCTAGCCACGATAGATTCCTTTCATAACTACCAACGATAGTGGGCAAACGCTTTGTTTGCTTCCGCCATCTTATGTGTCTCTTCTTTCTTCTTAATGGCTGCGCCCGTGTTGTTGGCCGCATCCATCAATTCACCGGCAACGCGTTCCCGCATGGTGCGTTCGCTGCGCTGGCGAGCATAGCCGACCATCCAGCGGATGCCTAAGGTTAAACGGCGATCCGAACGGACTTCAACCGGCACCTGGTAGTTCGCACCGCCGACGCGGCGAGCACGTACTTCCAAGACAGGCATAACATTTTCCAACGCCTGTTCAAAAACTTCCAACGGGTCTTTGCCCGTTTTCGAGCGAATAATATCGAAAGCATCGTAGACGATACCTTCCGCAATGCCTTTTTTGCCATCCAGCATTACTTTATTGATGAAACGCGTAACTACCTTCGATCCATACACGGGATCCGGCAGAACGTCACGTTTCGGTACGGGGCCTTTTCTCGGCATGTCAGTTCCTCCTTATATAATGGTATTTGTTATCGTATTATTTCTGCGCGGATTTAGCGCCATATTTCGAGCGCGATTGCATGCGCCCCTGTACACCTGCTGTGTCCAGAGCACCGCGAACAATATGATAACGAACACCCGGCAAGTCCTTGACACGACCGCCGCGGATCAAGACAACGCTGTGTTCCTGCAAGTTGTGACCGATCCCCGGGATGTAAGCCGATACTTCGATGCCGTTCGTCAAACGTACACGCGCCACCTTACGCAACGCGGAGTTCGGTTTCTTCGGCGTAGCAGTGTACACACGAGTGCAAACACCACGTTTCTGCGGGCTGTTTTTCAGCGCCGGAGTTTTGGATTTTTCCTGCAAAGTCCCACGACCTTTGCGAACCAACTGGTTAATTGTCGGCATTAGAATTCCCTCCTTCCTCAATCATGAATATTTATAATTGATTTCCCACCGTCAGATGACGGCAAAAAATATTACCAAAATCAGACTAGCTGCAAAGGATTGCGACCGCCGCCGCCTTGACCGGCAACTTGCACGCCTCACCAAGCTCGGCACGGCTGTACGTCGCGACCACCGACACGCCCTGTTCCTGACACAAAAGCAGCAAGGGTTGGGTAATCCGCTCTTGTGCGTCGTGGGCCAGCCATACTTCTTTGGCGCGGCCGTCACGAACCGCGCGGCCGACTTCCTTCGCCCCGACAACAAAAGGCTGTTGGGCCAATTCTTTCAAGTCCATCGGTCTCATCCTTTCCGTCGTTTAGTGCGCAAGTAATAAAACTTATATCATTACAGACACTCAAATAGTATATCATTGCGAATCAAACATGTCAATAATTTTTATTCATAAAGCTCCTGTTTATCGCATTTATCTATCACACGTTACCGGGTGTTTAACCACCCCTCTCAAAAAAGGACACAGAGACAATGCCCTGTGTCCTTTTTTATTGCCAAAACGACATTTCTTTGCCAAGATTAGAATTTCATTATTTATTTTCTGATGACCAAATGCGGCGTGGGATATGGCAATGTTTCCGGTTTCGCGCCGTCAAACTGTTTCATCGTCTTGCCTTCGTACGGCAGTTCAAAGGCCTCCTCTTGCGGTATCTGCAAGTACCGATAGGCGAGTCGCGCCGCGCGTCCGATCAGTTGCAGGCAATGAATGCGACGCTCCCGCAATTCCCATGCACCATGCGATCGTTTTCCGCGACAAAATCACGCACGATCGCATGGTAACGTCGGTAATATTTACCGGCGCCCTCCTTGCCTCGCTCCTCTTCCGGAACGGTATACGGATCCTTCCGACCGTACCGCAGTCCGTTCGCCAAGACGACAGCCGATAACGCCCCGCAAGTTAGTCCCGAAAGGCCGATGCCGGCACCGAAACCGACTCCCATACCGACCGCTTCTTTGAGAATGTCCAGCGCTCCCTCGCGCTGCAACGCGGAGAGCACGCATTCTGCACAGTTTAAGCCGTGCTTATAATTTTCAATAGCATACTGCTCGACACGTTCTTCCGGCGTCAATTTGCTCCAATCGATCGTTTCCATACACTCCCCTCCCCTTTACTTACAGTATAAGAGAATGCGACGAAAAAAACACTCAGCCGAGAATATGGCGACGATTGGCTTCATCAAAATCATCCGTGATTCCTTTATGCGGCGGCGCATCCAACAAGCTCACCGCGATGATGGCCAGCGACGCGAATAAGAAACCCGGAACGATTTCATATAAACCGAACCACTCAAATTGTTTCCACACGAGTACGGTAATACCGCCGACAAGCATGCCGGCCAACGCGCCGTTGCGCGTCATCCTCCGCCAAAAAAGCGCCAACACCACAACCGGTCCGAAAACGGAACCGAAGCCCGCCCAGGCATAGGCAACGATGTTCAAAATGTAGCTGTTCGGATTGAGCGCGAGCAAAATCGCGCAGGCCGCCACCAACAGTACCGTCAATCGACTGACATAGACCAATTCACGCTCACCGGCGCCGCGATGCACGAAATTTTTATAAAAGTCTTTCGAGATCGTCGCCGACGTCACTAAAAGCTGCGCCGAGGATGTGCTCATGATCGCCGCCAAGACTGCCGACAAAATAAAACCGCCGACGAAGGGAGTAAACAACGAGCTGCTCATCAGCAGGAAAATCCGCTCCGCGTCCGCGCCTTCCAAGAACGTCGGCCAGTAAACGCGACCGACAAAACCGACCGCGACTGCCGCCGCGAGCGAAATAATGACCCAAGTCATGGCAATGCGAGTGGCTTTATGCAATTCATCCGCATTCTGAATCGCCATAAAACGCACCAGAATGTGCGGTTGGCCGAAGTATCCGAGTCCCCAGCCCAGCGATGAAATCAACATGATAATCGTCGCGCCCGTACCGATGGCCGGATCAAAAAGAGCAAAATGCCCGGGCACCGTCGCCTGCAAACGAGCCATGGTCTCTTCGAAGCCCCCCAGTGCAAACATCCCTGCCATCGGCACCATGAGAATGGCAAAGAACATCATGATTCCTTGAATGAAATCGGTCCAGCTGACCGCCATGAAGCCGCCCAGAAATGTATAGGAAATAACCACTCCCGCGGTAATCAGCAACGACCAGACATACGGCAGTCCGAACACCGTTTCAAACAATTTGCCGCCGGCGACAAAACCGGACGACGTATAAATTAAAAAGAAAATAAAGGTAAAAATCGCCGAAACCAGGTTCAGCATGTTGCTGTGATCATGAAAGCGATTATTCAAGAAATCGGGAATCGTCAAGCTGTCATTGGCAATCTCGGTGTAGTTACGCAAGCGCTTGGAAATAAACACCCAGTTCGCCCATGTGCCGAGCGCCAGACCGACGGCAGTCCACATCGCGGGCAGCCCCGACAAATACGCAAGTCCCGGCAGTCCCATCAGCATCCAACCGCTCATATCGGATGCTTCCGCACTCATGCTGGTGATCCACGGACCCAAGCTCCGCCCACCTAAAATATAATCACTCAGCTCGTTTGAACGGCGATAATAATACACGCCGATATAGACCATCACGCCCAAATAAATGGCGAAGGCGCCGATGACATGCCAGTTCGTTGCCAATGACTCCACTTCCTTTACCCTAATATTTTTTCATTTTACCACAATGCGCCGCAGAAGCGAAATTTTTCACTCTTTTTCGTAATAAAAAAACGCCCATACGGGCGTTTTATTTCTGTTACGCTTCGACCGGACGAACTACGACCTGACGATGGTGGCGTCCCAGACGTTCAAAGGAGACCACGCCGGGCGTTTTCGCAAACAACGTGTCATCTTTGCCGATACCCACATTGGTACCCGGATGGAACTTCGTGCCGCGTTGACGAACAATAATCGCACCGGCTTTAGTCATCTGACCGTCGTGAACTTTGACACCGAGGCGTTTGCTTTGGGAATCACGACCGTTACGCGTACTACTTTGTCCTTTTTTATGAGCAAATAACTGTAAATCAAATGTAAACATGGTTTCACCTCCGTCTTTCTGCAATGGTGAGCCGTTCGGGATACTGCGCCTGAATTTGGCGCAATCCGTTCAGCATAGTTTCAATCAGTAATTGGGAACGGGCATCCGGCGCATCCGCAAGTTGAACCGTGAGCATCCCCGACTGCGTCTCATAATGTCCGCGAAATTTCGCCACATTTTTAAGACCGCCGGCCGTTGTTAATGTCACGGCGGAAACCGCCGCGCAGACAATGTCGGAGCCGTGTTCGGCATAATCCGCATGTCCGCTGACGGAAAAACCCGTATATACCCCGTCCGTTACCTGTGTCTCTACCAGGATCATGGCTTACGCCAAAGCGATCGATTCTATCAGGACTTTGGTGAAAGGCTGACGGTGACCTTGGCGACGACGATAATTCGATTTCGATTTGTACTTGAAGACACGGATCTTTTTACCGCGCCCCTGTGTAAGCACTTTGCCTTTGACCGTGGCCCCTTTAACGAAAGGAGCGCCAAACTGGATGTTGTCACCGTCTACCACGGACAACACGTCGGCAAATTCGATCGCTTCATCCGCTGCCTGCGCGAGCTTTTCGACCGTAATAACTTTGCCTTCTTCGACACGGTACTGTTTACCACCGGTTTGAATAATTGCGTACATAGTTGCACCTCCTCTATAACCAGACTCGCCGAATATGGTAGCGTTCGCTTTGAAAACCTCTTCGAGCGGTTGTGTCATAGTCACACACTACGACTTTTCAATTATATAGAATCGATACCGGCAAGTCAAGTTTTATTTTTGCTCGACCAGGCCGTAAGCGGCCGCCACATCCTGTACAAAAATAATTCCATGCCCCGGCTCATCGATGTGTAATTTGTTGGAAATAGCATCGACAATATTTTGCACTTTCTCTTGCGGCGCTAAAACCATGACGACTTCTTTTTCCGGTTCAATCGGGAAGTCGAAAATCATCGTGGTATTGCGCGACGCCGAACCGCGACCGCGCAGAATCGTGCCGCCGCGCGCCCCGGCGGATCCTGCCGCTTCAACGACGGTGTTGGCTAACCCTTTCTCAACGACCGTATAAATGACCTGCCACATAATGTCTTCCCCTTCCTTCTTTTCGATTTTGCATTCGTTCAGCGTATGCGATCCGTAGATACCGGTAATAGGAAGCGCGTAGGCGATCCCGCGATTTTTCTTCCCCAGTTTGAAACGTTCAACCATTTGCGGCAAAAGCACACGCGCCCGCTTGCGTTCTTCAATGGCGAATACCAAGTCTTTGCGAATTTCCCGTACTCCCAGTTTGGCTAAAAAGGAGTTCGAGATCGTGCCTTTGGCCGGCATCACGGTGACGCCGCTGACGTGTTCATGATGAAACGCCGCGCTCAGATCCGCGCCCTCGCCGTGATTCAACACAAAGACCATTATCCAATAGCAGCTTTCCCTCATGCCTCGTTCCCCCGTTTCTGTTTCCATTGAAAGACCATGCCCAGAAGTTGCAAGGCGACTATCGGCATCATCGCAATCAACGCCACGACACCGAATCCGTCCAAAAACACATCCGCGCCCGGAAAGTGTCGCGCCGCGCCGCTGGCAAAACTCAATACGAATGTAGCCGCCATCGGGCCGGACGCGACACCGCCCGAATCAAACGCCATGCCGACAAAGAGGTTCGGCACGAAGTACGATAACGCAATCGCGATCAAATATCCGGGCAGCAGCATATGCCACAATTCCAGCCCCGGCAACACAATGCGCAGCATCGAGAATGCCACCGCGCTGCCAACCGCGAGTGATAACGCGATTAAGACCAACTTGCGCGGTACATAGCCGCTGGTGATATCCTCGATCTGGTTGACGAGCGGAAACACGGCCGGTTCCGCCAAAATAACAACGAGACCGATGACCAAACCGACGAGCACCAAAACAACCGATCCTTCCAGTCGGGCGATCTCCATCCCCAACTCATAGCCCGCTCGGTTAAAACCGAAATTGACGCCGGTCATAAAAATCACGAGACCGAGGTAGGTATAGACGACACCCGCGTTAATTCGGAAAAATTCCGCGCCCTGCACTTTTTCTATAAAAAAATGCGCTAAGTAAAAAAGCAGTGTAACCGGTAAAATACTTAAAAAGACTTCCCAAAACATATGCGGAACCAAATAAGCGAGACTTTGCCAAAACGGTTCCAACGCCGCCTGATCCGGCACTGTCACACTCGCCCCGAGCGGTTGCTGCGCGGTGACAACCGCCATCAGCAGCACGCCCAGGATCGCGCCCGCGGAGGCGATCCCGACCAAGCCGAAGCTGTCTTCTTCGGCGGCCACCGAGTCCGACGACTTAAAACCGGAAACGCCGGCGGCCAATGCTAGGAAAAAAGGTACCGTCATTGCCCCTGTCGTGGTGCCGGAGGCGTCAAACGAAAGCGCAATAAATTCACGCGGCACCAAAAGGCAAAGCAGACCAATCATTGCGTAAAACAGGAAAAACACATGTTTCAGCGCCAGGGAGCGGACGATCCTCCATAATCCGAATGCCAGCGTAACGGCAATTCCCGCCGACACCGCGTACACCAGCATCTTTTCCGTCATGTCCCCCGATGTAAATAATTCTACCTGCTGTCCGTAAATTCGCAGATCCGGCTCCGCCATCGATATGGCAAAGCCGAGGACAAGACCGCTCATGACGACCATAATCATTTTGCCGTACTTCGTTACGGCATGACCTAAATGCATCCCGATCGGACTGACGCCGATTTCCACGCCGACGTGAAACACGGTCAATCCCAAGATAATCAGCGCCGTACCTACCACGCAACGCAGCAAAATATCAAACGACAGCGGCGCCAAAAAAACATGGAGCAAAAAAATCAATATTACAATCGGCAACACTGACTGACTCACTTCTTTTAACTTTTCACCGAATATTCCCATTGACTCCCCCCAAACTTTTCTGATTTCAGATAAAGTTATTATAACACAGTGGTTTGCGTTACCTTCACGAAACGACGATACAAAAAAAGAGAGGCGATCGCCTCTCTTTGATCAGCGTGTTCGTTACGAATCGCGCGGTCCGTATAAAGTTTTCGCAAGCAGTGCGACAGCGTCCGCCGCCCGCACGCTTACCGTAGCGGAGATCTCGTCATCGGTAAACATCGTTACATTGCCGGATGCCAGCGCCGGCAATGTTTGCCAATAAGCGGACGATTCCAACTCTTCCCAAGCCGCGGCTCCCGGCGATGCCGCATCCTGTTCGCGCAGAACGATCACGGCTTGCGGTTGCAGGTTGGCCTTTATCACGTTTTCGATCGGGATCAAGCCTTCCCTGTCACGCGGCACATCCGCTAATTCATCGGCCAGGTTGACCATCGGAATCAGCTGCGCCAAGTTTCCGATCAGCGTATGACTGTCACAGGCGCCTACACCGTTGTCATTCACATCAATAATCAACACATGTTTCGGAGGCACCGATGCGAATGCATTACGTGTTTTTTCAATGCTCGTTTCCATATTGTGGACAATTTTTTCCGCGGCCGGTTCTCTTCCCAAAACAGCGCCCCAGAAATAAATCCGATTTTCAATATCCGCCAACGATTCCGTTTTCCAAAAAAGCACGGGCACATTATCTTCCGTGAGAGAAGCGATCCACTCCGGCGACACATGCGCGGCCGGACCGACAACGATATCCGGCGAGAGAGCGGCGATTTCCGCCGGATTCGGTTGCGCGCTTAATTGCGGCAACGCCTTCCACTTCTCCGCCAAGCGTTGCGGTAAACTCGCATGCGTCGTAACCGCCAACGGCGTCACGCCTAACGCGTCCACAATTTTGGCTTCGATATTATCCAGCGCAATCACGCGCTGCGTAGGCGCGTTAAAAGTCACTTCCCGTTCCAAACTGTCCGTATATGTCAGCTGCTGCGTCGTTTTCACCGTCTTCGGCGTTTTCTCACCGAATCCGCGCAACAACAATACGGCCGCGGCCAGCACAACGATCACGCCGACGACGATCATCCATTTTCGTTTCCGTTTTTGATTCATTATGGCCTCGCTTTACAGAGTCCTTGTCGCGGCGACAAGCGGAACTTACCGGCGTACTTTGGCAAATGCCTTGCGGGCCTCTTGACGAGCCGCCTCAAAATCCGCCGCATCCGGATGCGACGCCGAGTCCGCCATCATGTCTCGCGTCAATGTCACGGGCTCACCGTACGGAAAGCGAACCAACGTGGTCACTTCTTTTTGAATCGTATCCGCCAATTTACCCTGGCAGATGAATTGTCCCAAGAGCAAGTTGCGTTCCGCGATCATGTCACGCGCCGCCCGCGCGCTCAGAATCGCATGCTCTTCCGATGGTTTCGCTCCCATCGTGCCGAACAAAAACACTTTTTTCCCTGCAAGACTTTCCAGAAAGCGTGTTGCTTCTTCACAAGGCTTACCGGCGTGCACCCAAAATCCTACCGCGATGCACTCCGCTTGGGACGGATCCGCAGCTTCCATCGGTACGGCCGAAACGCCCAATTCATCCGCAATGGCTTCCGCTACCTGTTTGGTATTGCCTGTTTGCGACGCATAGGTCACCATAATTGTTTGCGCCATACTATCCCCTCCAGGATCTCTGTCAGTAAATGCTCTGCCTTTATTGTAGCAAGAATGCGCGCTCCTGCAAATAATTAATTCCATGCGTTGATTTGTCATTCATTACTTGAAAGTCGACAGCCACTCCGTTATACTTAAAGAATATTAATAGAGATTAAAGGAGTTAATTATGGATTTCTTGTTCGCCACGTTGCCGTATTTGAACATCGGCTTTTTTTGCGCGTTACTCGCGCGTTTCACCGGCGCCAACCTGTCGGCTTTGGTGCTTTGCTGTTTTCTGTATTTAGGCGCTACGCCGATGCAAACGATCGGCATGATGCTGACCTTCCTCGCGTTTATGCAGTTGACTATTCATACGCAGGGAGAACGCTTAAGCTTCAAAACGTTACGAATTTTTAAGGGCTGGCGAATTTTAATTCCGGTGCTGTTTGTCGCTTTCACGCTCGTCGCCAATCCGTTTTACGCGATCGCGTCCTTCGTCGGTTTCTTCCTGATGGAGGTCCTGGCGATGCTCTATCTGGAGTTACCGATTGATCAGCGCCCGACACGCATGACGCTCGTAAAATATTCCGTCTGCGGTTTCATTCCGGCGCTGCTCGGTCTGTTGGCGCTGTCCGTGATTCCCGCGCCGTACTATTACTTGATTTGCGGGGTCCTGATCCTGATCGCCACGGGTCTCATTTTCTGGCTCGGCAAAAATCGTAAACGCTTGCAGACCACTTGGGATGCGGTGATTTATGCGGCCTGGTTCCTGCTCGGTTTCTGCGGTCTCGAATGGAGCGATTGGCTGCGCGATCTCAAACGTCAACGCGTCTCGACACTTGCCCGCTACTTGGCGATAGTCACTGTTCCGGTCGTGTTTCTCACTTTTGTCGCGGCCAATATCGTCTACGGCATCATCAGCCTTTCCGGTTTGATCACGGCGCTGGCGGCGACGATCGCCATTCGGCTCTTCGGCTACTATCAGGTCAGCGAACGCGGCGAAGCCAACCCGATTGCGCTCGGTCTTGTCGTTCTCGCTGTGTTGTGTCTCTTCCTGGTGCAACCGGCGCCGCACGGCATTACCGATTTGCTGTACGTTCCGACTTCATGGAAACTTTGGTAAACAAAAAACGGCTCATCCGAGCCGTTTTTTTATTGTCCGAAAATCCGTTATTCAGCCGTTGTTACTTTTGAGTTCGTCGTATAGACGGCGCCAATGCGCACCCGCGCATCATTGCCGAACTCCGTTCCTTCGGTGTGGCGCAAACGTAAATCGCCGCTGATTTCAATGTTACCGCGCGGTTTGGACTCGGTCCCGACGCCTAACGCATTGAGTTCGCGCGCGTATTCTTTTTGCGTCGGCGCCAATGCTTCCCGCTGCGCCGGAGTCAAATAACCTTCGCGCAGCATCGCCGCCACGGCGCGCGCCAACTCAAAGCGCGTCAAATGCGGACGTTCGAGCAACGTCGCGTCGTAACCGGGAGCGGCTCCCGCTTCAATCAACGTCGCCGCCGCCTGATACCCTTCGGTGTAGCGTTCCACTTCATCAAACGAGTTCGGCGCGTAGTGATTATACGCAAACGTTGCCCACGGCATCATGCCGATACCGATGCCGAGCAACAGCGCGGCGACTTTTTTATGCATGCGACGCCTCCTGCGGATCGACCACAAACCCCTGAATCACTTGCAATAAAGCCTGACGATTCAGATGATTTTTCGATGAATACATCAGCGGCGGATAGTCACCCGGATATTCATGCGCGATCGTCCGAATATTTTTCTGGCGATCGCTTTGCCCGAGTTTATCGGCTTTCGTGCCGATGACTTGCAGGGGCATACCCAAGCCGCGCAGCCACTGGTACGCTTTTTTATCAATCGGCAACTGGGGATGCCGCAAATCGATCAACAGACACATCAATGCCAAGTGTCGCGAGTTCGCCGCATAATCGGCAATAAAACCCGACCACGCATCACGATTCTCGTGACCGGTCTTCGCAAATCCGTACCCCGGCAAGTCTACCAGGTACCAATTCTGTTCGCTTTCGCCTGCATCGCCCGCGCCGTCGACAGCTTGTTTCGAGCGAATGGAAAAATAATTAATTGTGCGCGTTTTACCGGGTTCGCGACTGACCATCGCCAGTCCCCGGTGATTGCACAACGAGTTAATGAGTGATGATTTTCCGACATTGGATCGGCCGATAAAGGCGATCTCTTTCAAATCATCTTTCTTGCATTGCGATAATTTCACCGCGGATAACAAGTAGGATGATTCTACAATACGAAATGATTCCTCTGCCATCGTTACGCCTCACCCCGTTTCTGTTTTACCGGTTCAGACATAGCCTGCTGCAGCACTTCATCCATATGGGAAACGAAATGGAAAACCAAATCGTCACGCACGCTCTGCGGAATATCCGCCAGATCGCGGCGGTTTTCTTTCGGTAAAAGAATCCGGCGAATACCGGCCCGATGCGCCGCCAGCACCTTTTCTTTGATGCCGCCGACGGCAAGCACCTGTCCACGCAAGGTGATTTCACCCGTCATCGCGGTATCGGCTCGTACCGGACATTTCGTCACGGCCGAGGCGATAGCGGTCGCCATCGTGATGCCCGCCGACGGTCCGTCTTTCGGGATCGCGCCTTCGGGTAAATGGATGTGAATATCGATCGTGCGATAAAAATCAGCTGCCAGATGCAACTCTTCCGCCCGACTGCGCACATAGGTGTACGCCGCCTGCGCGGATTCTTTCATCACGTCGCCGAGCTGGCCTGTCAAGATCATTTTACCAGACCCGCTAAACGCCGTCACTTCCGTGTTCAAAACTTCCCCGCCGACCTGCGTCCAGGCGAGTCCCGTCACGCGTCCCACTTCGTCGCGACGATCTTGCGGCGGAGTCAGGTACCGCGCCGGTCCCAACAAGGTTTCGAGATTTTTGACGGTGACAGTGAGCGCTTCTTCCCGCATCACTTTACGTTTCGCCAATTTTCGGCAAACGCTGCCGATCACCTGTTCCAGGTGACGTACGCCCGCTTCGCGCGTGTAATCGCGAATCAAGCGGCGCAGCACCGCCTGACTGAGGCGCACGTCGCTTTTCGCCAGACCGTTTTCCTTGATTTGCCGCGGCAAAAGGTAACGTTTGGCGATTTCCACTTTTTCTTCTTCGGTATAACCCGAAAGCGTAATGACTTCCATACGATCCAACAGCGGCTCCGGAATCGAATTGGTCGTGTTGGCCGTGGTAATGAAAAAGACATTGGAAAAATCGAACGGCAATTCGATGAAATGATCGCTGAACGTGCCGTTTTGCTGCGGGTCGAGCGCCTCCAGTAAAGCCGAGGCGGGATCACCGCGAAAATCGTTACCGAGCTTGTCAATTTCATCCAGCAAAAATACCGGATTTTTCGTCTTCGCGCGCGCAATACCCTGAATCAGTCGTCCGGGTAACGCGCCGATATACGTACGGCGATGGCCGCGGATTTCCGATTCGTCGTGCACGCCGCCGAGCGAAACACGGGTAAATTCCGCGCCGAGCGCACGCGCAATCGATTGCGCCAAACTGGTTTTACCGGTGCCCGGCGGCCCGACAAAGCAAAGAATCGGTCCTTTTTGCGATTGCGTCAACTGCCGCACCGCCAAATGTTCCAAGATCCGCTCTTTGATTTTCGTCAAACCGAAATGGTCCGCGTCCAGTACCGCCTGCGCTTCTTTCAGATCGGTCGCGAACGTGCTTTCCGTGTTCCACGGCAAGTCAAAGATCCAGTCCAGATAGTTGCGCAAAACGGCCGCATCCGGTGTCAAAGGCGGCGTTTTTTCCAGACGTTTGATTTCTTTTTCAATTTTTTCCGCGGACGCGGCGGGCAGCTCGATCGCCGCCAACTTTTTACGGTACTCGTCAACTTCCTCGTCAATCTCCATGTGATCGCCGAGCTCGTCACGAATAACGCGCAATTTTTCACGCAAATAGTATTCGCGCTGATTTTTATCCATGCCTTGGCGAACTTCCGCGTTCAGCTTTTTCTCCAGCGCGGCGATTTCCTGCTCCGCCAAGAGAAATTTGCGTACGGCCACCAGCCTACGCTCTACGGAAAGTTCCGCGAGAATACGCTGCCGTACGGCCGGTGCAAGCGGCAAGTACATCGTGACGAAGTCAGCCACTTCACCCGGGTCCGTCAATGCTTCAAATTGCGCAAGCGCATCGTTTTCCATCGTGATTTGGGCGTGCTCCAACCACTCGCCGAACCGCTTAACCACATCGCGGCGATAAGTTTCCAACAGAGGTGAATCGCTTTCTTCAAGCACGCAGTCGATCACTTCCGCCGTTTGCCACGCACCCGTCGCTTCGATATCTAGCAAGTGAACTCGCGTAACCCCTTCCAAAAGTACACGCAGCACGCCGTCCGGCAGCTGCAAGATTTGTTTTATTTTACCGATGGTACCGATCGTATACAAGTCGTCAATGCCCGGGTTATCCGTATCCGCGTGACGCTGCATCACGCAGACCGCATAGCCGTCGCCCTGCATCGCCTCGCGCACGGCGGCTACCGATTGCAGTCGACCGACTTCGATACCGGTCACCATCTGGGGGAAAAGCGTGACGTCACGTAAAGGCAACAGCGGAAATTTCATGCTGCCCTCGATTTCCTTTTGCGCCATATTCCCTCCTTATCTGATGATTTACAAAACAAACGGGTTCCCGGAGGAACCCGTTTTTACTCAACCTGCGAGCGATATACCAGTTCCGGCTCCGCTCCGTCCTGAATGGTTTCTTTTGTCACCGTCGCCTGCTTCACGTTCTTCAGCGTCGGCACCTCAAACATCACGTTGCGCATCACTTTCTCAATGATGGCTCGCAAACCGCGCGCGCCGGTGTTGCGCGCGAGCGCTTCGTCGGCAATGGCGGAAAGCGCGTCCGGCGTAAACGTCAGATCCACGCCGTCCATTTCCAGCAATTTACGGTATTGCTTGACAAGCGCATTCTTCGGCTCCGTCAAAATTCTGAGCAAGGCTTTTTTATCCAACGGATCGAGCGTGACAAGCACGGGCAAACGACCGATGAACTCGGGAATTAAACCGAAATTCAGCAGGTCTTCCGGCTGCACATGCGTCAGGATTTCCGCCACATTTTTTTCCTCTTTGCGGACGATATCCGCGCCGAAACCGATCGTCTTTTTCGCCATACGTCGCGAAATGTAACGGTCGATCCCGTCAAACGCGCCGCCGCAAATGAAGAGAATATTCGTCGTATCGATCATGATCATTTCCTGGTTGGGGTGCTTGCGCCCGCCCTGCGGAGGAACACTTGCGACAGTGCCCTCCAAAATCTTGAGCAGCGCCTGCTGCACGCCTTCCCCGGAAACATCGCGCGTGATCGATGTATTTTCCGTGCGTTTCGCGATTTTATCGATCTCGTCGATATAGATAATCCCGCGCTGCGCGCGTTCGATATCGTAATCCGCCGCCTGAATCAGTCGCAGCAAAATATTTTCCACGTCGTCGCCGACATAGCCTGCCTGCGTCAGACTGGTCGCGTCGGCAATCGCGAACGGCACATTCAGAAACCGCGCCAGCGTTTGCGCGAGCAGCGTTTTACCGCTGCCGGTCGGACCGATCAGCATGATATTGGATTTTTGCAATTCAACGTCATCGGAATCGATATCGCTCTGCAACCGTTTGTAATGGTTGTACACGGCGACCGCCAAGCTTTTCTTGGCGTCCTCCTGACCGATAACGTATTGGTCCAGTTGGTCTTTGATTTCACGCGGCAAAGGCACTACCAGTTCCGCCGCGCCCGCTTTGTGTTCGGCGCGCAATTCTTCTTGCAAAATGTGTTCGCACACGCCGATACATTCATCGCAGATATAGACCCCGGGACCGGCGATTAATTTTTTGACTTCATCGTTGGACCGGCCGCAAAAACTGCAGACCGGTGGTGTAGCAGTAGTATTGCGCACATGTCCTCCTTATTTTGTCGCGGCACCCGGCGGGGGCAACGGACGATCGAGAACTTCGTCAACCAGACCGTATTTCAACGCTTCTTCCGCCGAAAGGAAATGGTCACGTTCGGTATCATTATTGATTTCATCGAGCGTACGCCCCGTGTGGCGTGCCAAAATATTGTTCAGTTCTTCGCGCATGCGCAGGATTTCGCGGGCATGGATCTCAATCTCCGTCGCCTGTCCCTGCACGCCACCGAGCGGCTGATGAATCATCACGCGCGAATGCGGCAACGCGTAGCGTTTGCCGGTCGCGCCGGACGCCAAGAGAACGGCGCCCATACTGGCCGCCGAACCGACGCAAATCGTCGAGACGTCGGGCTTGATGTATTGCATGGTGTCGTAAATCGCAAGACCTGCGGTAACGACGCCGCCGGGACTGTTCACATAGATGTGAATGTCTTTATCCGGACTTTCCGCTTCCAAAAATAACAGTTGAGCGATCACGATGTTGGCGACATTGTCGTCAATCGGACCCCCTAAAAAGACAATGCGGTCTTTGAGCAGACGGGAGTAAATGTCATAGGAACGTTCGCCCCGCGCCGTTTGCTCTACCACAATCGGTACATAATTCAATGAATCCACCTCGTTATTCTTTACGGAAGAAAACGACGGTCTTATTTTTCCGCTTTTTCAGCGTCCTTTTCTTCGTTGTCTGCATCTTTAGCAACTTTTTTTGCCGCTGCTTTTTTCGCCGGTTTTTCCTCTTTCGCCGCTTCGGCGTCAGACGGTTTCGCTTTTTCTTCTTTTTCCGCTACTTCCTCATGATCATGATCATGTTTCGCGTTGTTGATGATGAAGGCCGCCGCTTTACGACGCGCTACGGTACCCGCGAGCATCGAAATGCGTCCTTCTTTTTGGATAATGCCCCAGACGTCTTTCGGGTCGGCGCCGAAGTTCTGCGCCATCTGGTACACTTCCATGTTCATATCTTCCGGCGTTACATGAATATCTTCCGCTTGGCAAACAGCTTCCAGTACCAAGTCCGTTTTGACATTGGTAAGAGCCGCTTCGCGATAGTTTTCACGCAATTTTTCCAGCGAATTTTTCGACTGTTCCAAGTAGTCTTCAAATTTCATGTTGCGGCTTTCCAAATTCAGTTTGAGCTCTTCGATCATCTGATCGATGCGGCTTTCCACCATCGCATTCGGAATATCCGTTTCCGCGTTGTCTACCGCCGTTTTGATCAGCTTGTTCTGGAACTCTTCGCGGTCATGGTTGTCAATGTGCTCCTGCATCTGTTGACGAACCATTGCTTTCAATTCAGCAAGCGTTTCGAACGAGCTCGCGGTTTTCGCAAATTCATCGTTCAGCTCCGGCATTTCGCGGCGTTTTACGTCCAACACGTTGACCGCAAATTCCGCATCTTTGCCGGCGAGTTCCTGCACGAAATATTCTTTCGGGAACTGTACTTTGACCGTTACTTCATCGCCCGCTTTGTGGCCGATCAGTTGCTCTTCAAAACCCGGAATAAAGCTGCCGGAACCGATTTCGAGCGGATAGGATTTGCCTTCGCCGCCGTCAAACGGTTTACCGTCGATCGAGCCTTTGAAGTCGATCATCGCCAAATCGCCGTTCGCCAACTCCGCGCCTTCGGCGACGGTCAGTTTAGCGTGCTGTTTGGCAATGGCTTCCAGCTGTTCGTCGACCATTTTATCGGTGACTTTCTGATGTTTATGTTCGACGTTCAATCCTTTGTAGTCGCCCAATTTGACTTCCGGTTTTTTGATGAAGGTGGCTTTGAATTTCATGTCCTTGCCTTCTTCAAACTGTTCCACGTCGATATCGGCGCGGGTAACCGGCACCAAATTCTGTTCGCGCAACGCTTCGTCGTAGTATTTATTGACGATCAGATCGCTGGCTTCCGCCATGATCGCGTCTTTACCGAAATGCGCTTCCAAAATTTTGCGCGGCGTTTTACCTTTGCGGAAACCCGGGATGGTTACCTGGTTGCTGATACGTTGTACTGCCGATTGGATACCTTGGTTCACAGCATCCGCCGGTACTTCAATCAACAAAGATACCTGGTGCTGATCTACCGGTTTAACTTCTACTTTCATCTAAATATGTCCTCCTTTAAATGCAGTCATAGCAATCTCATTTTCATATACTCATAAAATAAATATTACCATATCACCGTCAAAATGACAACCGCCCCTCGAGCGGGGCGGTTGTCAGTAAGAGATGCGACAGTAAGATTAGTGCAGCGGCTTAACCGGCGTGATCACTTCCAAACCGTGCATGTACGGACGCAGGGCTTTCGGTACGATGACCGAGCCGTCCTGCTGCTGATTATTTTCCAAAATCGCCGCGACCGTGCGCCCGACGGCAAGACCCGAACCGTTCAAAGTATGTACGTACTCAGGTTTATCTTTGGCGCTGCGACGGAATTTGATATTGGCACGACGCGCCTGGAACGCTTCGCAGTTCGAGCAGGAAGAAATTTCACGATAGGTTTCCTGGGCGGGCATCCACACTTCGATGTCATATGTCTTCGCGGCGGAGAAGCCGATATCACCGGTGCAAAGGGTGATGACGCGATACGGCAACGCCAGGCGGCGCAAGATCTGTTCCGCTTCGAGCGTCATGGATTCAAGTTCCTCGTAGGATTCTTCCGGCTTGGCGAATTTGACCATTTCCACCTTGTGGAACTGGTGCTGGCGAATCAGGCCGCGCGTATCGCGTCCCGCCGATCCCGCTTCCGCGCGGAAGCACGGCGTAAGAGCGCAGAGCCGCTGCGGTAAAACTTCGCCGTTGATAATTTCATCGCGATGGAAATTCGTCAGCGGCACTTCCGCCGTCGGTGTCAGGTAGTACGGCAAACCTTCCAACTTGAACATGTCTTCCGCGAACTTCGGCAACTGACCGGTGCCGACCATGCTGTCTTCATTGATGATGTACGGCGGAATGACTTCGGTAAAACCGAATTCCTGCGTGTGCATATCCAGCATGAAATTGTACACCGCGCGTTCCAGTTGCGCGCCCGCGCCGAGGTAGTAGTGGAAGCGCGTACCCGTAACTTTCGCGGCCGTTTCCGGATCCAAAATACCCAGACCTGCGCCGATATCCCAATGGGCTTTCACTTCAAAGCCGAATTCGCGCGGTGTACCGTAGCGACGCACTTCGACATTATCGTTTTCATCTTCGCCCACCGGTACGCTGGCATCGCAAATATTCGGAATTTCAAGCATCTGTTGATGGAGTTTTTCCTCCACGCCACGCAACCGTTGATCATGGCCCGTGATCGCATCGCTGACTTTTTTCATGCGGGCGATGATCTCGGATGCGTCGCCGCCCTCTTTTTTGCATTTGGCAATTTCCTTACTCGCCGCGTTGCGATCGGCTTTCCATTGCTCCACTTCCGCGAGCAGCGTGCGGCGTTCTTCGTCCAAGCGGATAATTTCATCCACATCGGCGTCATGATGACGATTTTTCAAATTTTCCCGTACGCGATCGGCATTTTCACGAATCCATTTGATATCCAGCATAATATCGCTCCTTTTTATTTTTAAATAAACTTTATCTCACGTCTTTGTAAAGACGGTATTAAAGGCTTTTTTGCTCCGTTTGGCTGTACAAATAGCCGAGGTGCGTATTGACATTGACCGCGAGCACTCGCCAGCCGCCGTCGTAAGTCAGCACATTGACACAACCGTTATCCTGTTGAATCTGCCAAAAATGGCTGAGATCGAGCCCAAGAATCCGGCAAAGCGCCACCTTGTTCACCGCGTCATGCGCCACCACCAGCAGCGTTTTACCGTCATACTGCGTACGGTAGCGCGCCAACGCGCGCTCGACACGCCGCGCGACATCATGCAGCGATTCGCCTTGCGGCATCGTCACCGTCTGCGGCTTTGTGCGCCAGGCGGTGAGACGATCACCGTCGGCGTGCGCGACTTCCGCCACCAATTTCCCTTCCCAGGCGCCGTGAGCGATCTCCGCCAAGTCCGCGTCGGCAACGACGGGAAGTCCGTGCCACTTCGCGCAATACTCCGCCGTCTCCCGCGCGCGGCGTAACGGACTCGCCAATACCTCGTCGATCGGCACCGCGCGTAAGCTCTCGCCAAGCTTTTGGCCCTGCGTATGTCCGCGAGCGGAAAGTTCGGTATCGACCTGCCCCTGGTAGCGTCCTTCAAGATTCCATTTCGTCTCGCCGTGCCGCGCTAACAACAATCGTAACATCGGCATCCCTCCCGTCTCTTTTTGCCGTTCCGGCGCTCATCGGCCGCACCGTTGCGCATGAAATATACGTTTCGTTACCGGTGCCGTTGCGCATAATCGTCCAGCCAGTCGGCCAGTTTTTCGACCCCTTCCCTGGGTACGGCATTGTAGAGCGAGATGCGCAACCCGCCGACGCGACGATGCCCTTGGATGCCGACAAAGCCAGCTTCGGCCGCTGCCCGTACAAAACCTTCCGTCTTGGCTTCATCACACAATGCAAACACTGCGTTCATCCGCGATCGGCACGCGCGTTCGGCGTGCGGCCGATGAACTTCGGGATAACGGTCGAGCACTTCGTAGATCCGCTCGGACTTCGCCTGCGCGCGGCGGTCCATTTCCGCCACACCGCCCTGCGCTTCGACCCATTGCAACGCGAGTCCCAAAACATATATCGCGTACGTCGGCGGCGTATTGAAAATCGAGTCCGCCTCGGCATGCGTGCGGTATTGTAAAATTTTCGGCAAGCGTTCATTGCCCTTGGCCATCCAGTCGCGATCAATAATGACGATCGTCACGCCGGCGATCCCAATATTTTTTTGCGCGCCCGCGTAAATCAAGCCAAACTGTCCGACATCAAGCGACCGCGACAGCAAATCCGAACTCATATCGGCGACGAGCGGCACGTCGAGCTTCGGAAAGTCCCGGTACGCCGTACCGTAAATCGTATTATTCGACGTAATATGCACGTAGGATGTGTCTTCTTTCACATGGAAATCCATGGGAATCGCGCGGTACCCGCCCGCGCTCGCATCCGTCACTTTGTAAGTCGCGCCGTACAAACTCGCCTGCTGCATCGCATTCTTGGCCCAGATGCCGGTATCGGCATAGCCGAGCCGACCGCCTTTGGCGAAATTCGCCGGAATCATCACGAATTAATGACTGGCTCCTCCCTGCAGAAAAAGAACATCGTGCGTCGCGGGTATCTCGAGCAATTTACGCAATCGCTGCCGCGCGTCCTGATGTAAGCGCTGATACGCGTCGCTGCGATGCGAAAGCTCCATAACGCCCATGCCGGTGTCACGGTAGTTCATCATTTCCGCGGCGGCCTGTTGAAGTACTTCTGCCGGCAGCGCGCCCGGTCCGGCATGAAAATTAAATACGCGTTCTGTCATATAAATCTTCCCCGCTCACACCCCTCATAGCGCGCACCATGTCGTGAATAACGAGCGGAATGTGGCGAATATTTGCTGCAATAAAAAAGCTCCCATCCTCACTGGGACGAGAGATCTCGCGGTGCCACCCAAATTGCCTACGGCCAACTTTGTTACGCTGTATCGGGCGTGCCCGCTAGGCTCTTCACCTGTTGCTCCGGAGCGGAACCTCGTAACGTACGGACAGGCTTGCACCACCGCCTGCTCTCTGCGCCTTCGGTTACGGATATTCTCCTTCGTGGCATTGCTTTTTTTAATTAGCCAAAGCGTATCACAAAGTCTCGGGAATGTCAACACGCGCCATTGCGCGCGCACAAAAAAAGCGGTGTACACCGCTTTTTCGACTTATATGTTTCCTTTCAGGCCGACGATTTCCGCGCGTTCCTGTAAACCTTTGATCGTTTCCGCAAAAAATTCCTGGCGCTCCATACCGAGCATTTCACAACCCTGTGTGATCACATCACGATTGCAACCGGCGGCGAAATGTTTATCCTTAAATTTTTTCGTGAGCGATTTCACCGTCAGATCCAATACCGATTTGCTCGGCCGCAACAGACAGGCGGCATTGATAACGCCCGTGAGTTCATCCACCGCATAGAGCGTTTTTTCCAGCGTCGTTTCCGGTTTGACATCCGTCACCATGCCGTAACCGTGCGACATAATGGCGCGAATGTAGGTTTCGTCCCAACCTTCTTTTTCCAGAATTTGCTTCGTCACCGTGCAGTGCTGATCCGGATAGCGATCATAATCCAAATCATGGCAAAGACCGATCACGCCCCATTGTTCCCGATCCTCCGCACCGAAATAATCGGCGAAATGCAACATCGCCGTTTCCACTTGCAGCGCGTGACGAATGAGCGCCTGGGAGTCCGTGTATTCCAGTAAAAGTTGTTTCGCCTGTCCCCGTGTCGGTTTCATTGCAACACTCCCCTTCTGTTTTTCATCACTATACCACGCATTTTCGGCAAACACAAAACGGATACGAAAAAGGAGCGACTCCCGCCGCTCCTTTTTATATTCCTATGAAACCCGGATACTACTTATGATTTACCGACTGCTTTTACAGTTTAATGCTCATGCCGCGGTTGCCGAATTTGTGAATGGTATCGACAAAACGAACGGTGCCCGTCTTGTAGCGCATCACGACGGTCTGTGTGCGCGCGCCGCCGCCGAAGTAACGAATGCCGCGCAAAATATTGCCCGGCGTAATCGCGGTGGCGGAGAAAATGCAGTCGTCACCTTTCACAAGGTCGTCGATAGTAAACACCTGATGAATATCCGCGACGCCCATTTCCTTGGCGCGACGTACTTCTTCATCGCTGTGCGGCACCAAACGTCCCTGCATGTCGCCGCCGAGACATTTCAAAGCGGCCGCGGCCAAGACGCCTTCCGGCGCGCCGCCGGTACCGATGAGCATATGCACACCCGAACCTTCAATGCCGACTTCGATCGCCGGCGTGACATCGCCGTCCGTGATCAAACGGATTCGCGCGCCCGCTTCACGGCAATCACGAATGATATCGGCATGCCGTTCCCGATCCAAGATGACGACGCTCAAGTCATCGACCGAGCGTTCCATCGCTTCCGCAACCCGGCGCAGATTTTCTTTGACCGGCGCGTTGATATCAATGCGTCCGGCCGCGCGCGGTCCGACCGCGATTTTTTCCATGTACATATCCGGAGCGTGCAAAAGGCAACCGCGCGGAGCAATCGCAAGTACCGCAATGGCGCCGTTTTGTCCTTTGGCGACCAGGTTGGTCCCTTCGAGCGGATCGACCGCGATATCCACCGCGTCACCGCCGAGGCCTACCTTTTCACCGATGTAAAGCATCGGCGCTTCGTCCATTTCTCCTTCACCGATCACGACTTCACCGTCGATGTGCACTTTTTCAAATTCGCTGCGCATACCGTCAACAGCGAGTTGATCGGCGCCGATCTTATCGCCGCGACCGACCAGGCGTCCGCATTTGATCGCCGCCGCCTCGGTCACCCGTACAAATTCCAATGTCAAAATCCTGTCCATGACTTGCGCCTCCTACTTTGTCTTTTGTGTCACTTGCCGCCAGTCTTCCGCAAAACGCGCGATCCCCGTTTTCGTCAGCGGGTGTTCGAGCGCCGCCAGAAGCACTTTATACGGGACCGTCGCGATGTGCGCTCCCGCCAGAGCGGCTTCGGTAATATCGAGCGGGCGTCGGATGCTCGCTGCGATAATTTCCGTTGCAATATGATGTTCTTTGAAAATCGTCGCAATTGTGCGCACAAGTTCAGACCCGTTCGCGCCGATATCATCCAAACGTCCGATGAAGGGACTGACAAATGCAGCGCCGGCACGCGCCGCCAAAAGTGCCTGGCTCGCATTAAAAATCAACGTGACATTGACTTTGACGCCTTCGTCAGCCAGCACGCGCGTGGCCGCCAAACCTTCCGCGGTAAGCGGCACCTTGACCGTTACTTGCGGCGCCACTTTCGCCCATTCGCGACCTTCGCGCACCATGCCGTCCGCGTCTTCCGCCAATACTTCCGCGCTGATCGGACCGTCCACGAAAGAAGCTATTTCCTGAATGACTTCTTTGGGGTCCTGACCCGCTTTTGCCATCAGCGACGGATTCGTCGTTACGCCGGCCACCACTCCCAGGCGATGCGCCGCGCGAATTTCATCCACAATCGCCGTATCAATAAAAAATTTCATTCCGTTCACCCTTCATCACAATCGATATTTATTGTAACACAAACGACATCATTATGCTTTGTCACAGCCCTCTTGCGAGCATTTTTTTCGGCCCGCCAGATATTTCCAAAAGAAAACCGTCAAAACCGTAATGAAAATTACCGGCATCAAGAATGCCATGCCGATCAGAAATAAGATTATCCGCATAGAAATCGCCTCCTTGACCGTAAGGTCGGTTTGTTATCCTCATTGTAGCACGAAATAAAACGAGCCGCCGACTTGAAACCGAGATTCATGCCCGCTACAATGAACGCGAGGTGAAACTATGCATTTACTCGCAGCAGGCGACAGCTTAACCTACGGCTTTGACGTGCCGATGCCTTCCCGCTGGCTGACCAAATTGGCCGCGGCGTTACCGGACCTGCAGGTTACCAACTTGGGCATGTGCGGCGCGGGACTGGATCAGGTGCTGCAACGCGCAGAACGAACGTTGCGCGAACCCGTCGCGTATGATCTGTTGTTTTTAATGACGGGGAGCAACGATATCATGCAAGACGCAGAAAACGAGCAGCCGCTGAATATCCGACCGCTCGTCCGAAAAATTACCGCCTTCGCATCCGCTCATGCCGCATTGCCCATCGTCATCGGCATTCCGCCGGAGATCACAAAAGAGGCGATCTACACCGGCTGGCAAAGCGCGCCCGCCTTTCCTTACGCGGTCGCCGCGTTTCAAGAATACGGTGACGCGCTTGTACGCGCATTTCCGCAGGCGACGCTCGATTTCCGCCATCTTCTCGCCCCTAACGAATACGATGACGGAGTCCATCCGAATATCTACGGCTACGCCAAAATGGCGAAGCACGCGCAAAGTTATTTTGCTTCTTCCAACTCGTAAAGCACGTTGGCCAGGCGCGCGAATTCTTCCAAACTGAATGTTTCGCCGCGTCGACCGCCGTCGATCTCCGCCCGCGCCAACAACGCATCCGCCGTCGCTGACTCATAGCCGGCGGCTTTTATATTATTACGAAACGTTTTACGGCGTTGCGCAAAAGCGATTTTCACCAGACGGAAAAGCAATTTTTCATCCCGCACGGCCACCGGCGGTTGCTTGCGCGGAATAAACTCCACGACGCTTGAGACGACATTCGGCGCCGGCCAAAACGATTCCGGTTCGACATCGAAAAGCACGTGCGCTTCCGTGTAGTACTGCACCGCGAGCGTGATTGCGCCGTACGCTTTCGTACCGGGGCTTGCCGCCAAACGTTCCGCCACTTCGCGCTGCATCATCAAGACCAGACGCACCAGCGGCAACTTCTGCTCCAAAAGGTACATCAGAATCGGCGTCGTAATATAGTACGGCAAGTTGGCCGCGACGGTAAAAGGTTCATCCCCCATCAGCGCGCGCACGTCCGTTTTCAAAATATCTCCCGGGACAATTCGCACATTCGGATACGCCGCGAGCGTTTCCGCCAAAATTTCCGGCAGCTTCGGATCCAATTCCACCGCCGTGACCTGCGCTCCCGTGCGCGCTAATCCCTGCGTCAGCGTGCCGATGCCGGGACCGATCTCCAAAACACGGTCATCGGGTCCGAGTTCCGCCGCGTCGACAATGTCTTCAACAACCTCGGGATGAATCAGAAAATTCTGTCCCCATTTTTTTTGCATGCGTAAACCGAAATGCTCGGTCAGGCGACGAACCGTTCCTTTGCGTGCGAGTTCATATTCCATCGGTCTGCTCCTCCCGAAGAGCTTGCGCCCATTCTTCACGAGTGACGCCGTAATGATTCAGACGCGCCAAAAAACGTTTGGCATTCGCGTAACCGATGCCGAGTCGCGCGCCGAGCCGCGCCCGAAGTGCGGCCGCATCATGCGTGCCCACCGCGCCCGCCTCCCACAAATCCGCTACCGTAAAATGCGCCTCGTTCGTCGGCGCGACGCTGCGCACGTTGCGAAGAGCGCTGCGAATAGCCTCGGGGCTCGCCTGTTCGATGCCCAAGTCATCGTTCGCAATCGCGTCCTCTTTCGGCACAAACGCATGCTTGGCCTCCGGAAAACGCTGCGTCAAATAGCGACGAATACGCTCCCCCGCGCCGTCCGGATCGGTGAGAATAATAATACCGCACCGCCGGTACGCCGCTTCAATATCCGAAAGCGTTTCCGGACTCAGGCCAAATCCGTATGTCGGAATGATTTCCGCATCCACCGCCCGGCGCACACGGCCAATATCCGATTTTCCTTCGACAATAATGACTTCTTTGATTTTCATAATAAAAGTGTAGCATAGCGCGCGAAAAAATTAAATGCGTCTGGCCACGTATCGCGACTTTTTACCACGCCATATCCTTTCCACAAAAAAATCCCGTCAGTCGACGGGATTTTTCAGCTTTCACCCGGAATACGCAACGTGCCGACGATTTCCGAAATATCTTTGACACCTTCCGCATCGCACCATGCAGCCATTTCGCCCGCGATTTTTACGCAGGCGGCCGGATCGCGCATCGTCGCCGTGCCGACGGAGACGCAGTCCGCGCCGACCATCATGAATTCGATAGCGTCCAGCCCGGTCATAATACCGCCCAAACCGCAAATCGGAATATGGACCGTTTGCGCGACTTCCCAGACCAAACGCAAGGCCATCGGCTTAACGCACGGGCCGGAAAGTCCGCCGGTGACATTGCCCAGCAGCGGCCGCCGCGTTTTCGCATCAATCGCCAGACCCATAAAAGTATTGACCAGCGATACCGCATCCGCGCCCGCTTCTTCCACGGCGCTCGCGATGACGCGGATATCCGTCACGTTCGGACTCAATTTCACGACGACGGGAAGCCGCGTGTGATCTTTGACCGCGCGCGTCACTTCCGCCGCCGCGTGCGGATCGACACCGAAACTCATCCCGCCTTTTTTCACATTCGGGCAGGAAATATTCACTTCCAAAAAATCGACCGGCTCATCATTCAGACGTTCCGCCATGTACGCGTAATCCGCCACCGTATTGCCGGAAATATTCGCCATCACGCGAATGGATGACGCGGCGTGAATCTGCGGCAAAATATCCGTGCAAAACGCTTCTACGCCGGGATTTTCCAAACCGATGCAATTGAGAATCCCCGCCGGCGTTTCGGCAATCCGCACCCCCGCATTGCCCCGCCGCGGTTCCCGTGTCAGTCCCTTGACCGATACGGCGCCGACCTGATCCAAGTCAAGATAGGGCGCGTATTCGAGTCCGAATCCGAACGTCCCCGAGGCGGCGATAATCGGCGTCGCCATCGTGACCCCGCAAAAATTAACGGCTATATTCGCGCTCACAGGATCACCTCCCGGCTGTCAAAAACAGGACCTTCCTGACATACTTTCGCATGCGTTCCGTCCTTACGATCGCACACGCAGGCGTAGCAGCCGCCGGTGCCGCAACCCATCCGCCGTTCGAACGAAACTTCGCAGGGCACACCGGCCGCATACGCCGCGGCGGCGACTTTACTCATCAAAATAGTCGGCCCGCAGCAAAGTACCCGATCAAACTCGCCGGATGCAAGCAACGCCGGCACAAGATCCACCGCATAGCCGTGATGGCCGACCGAACCGTCGTCCGTAGTCAGTAACAAATCGTGGATCGTGTCGGGAAAATAGTCCTGCCAAAACAGTTCTTCCCGACTGCGACCGCCGATGATGACGGTAGCGGTTCCCGCCGCCTGTTGCGCGGCGAAAAGAATCGGAGCGATCCCCACCCCGCCGCCGACCATTAACATTTTTCCGTCCAGCGTAAATGTCGTGCCGCGCGGACCGAGCACATCGATTTCATCGCCCGCGCGCATCCGCGTCATCAGCTCCGTGCCGCGGCCGACAACGCGATAGACCATTTCGACCAATCCGTTTTCGCGATCAACACGCGACGGTGAAAACGGACGCCGCAGCAACGGATCCCAGCCGCGTGCCGTGCGCACGTGTAAAAACTGACCCGGCCGTGTCGTTTGCGCCAAACGCGGCAGTTCCGCCACCAGCCGATACATATCGGCAGAAACGCGTTCATTCGTCCGAATCGGTCCGACTTCAAGCGCGTTCATGACGCCGCTCCTTTTGGTAGTCCTGAATGGCTTTGACGCTCGGCAAATCATTATTTTTCCGTTCGCGCAACACGCGCACTACTTCGCGCATCGTGTCGAGCGAGGTCACGCAGGGAATACCGAGTTCGACGGCCATGCGACGCAGGCGGAAACCTTCGCGTTCCGGACGTTTGCCGTACGTGATTGTATTGACCACCATGTCAACGGAACCGTCGCGCAATAATGTCGCGCAAGTAACGTCGCCGCCTTCATGCATTTTATTGACGATTTGTACGGGGATACCTTTTTCTTCCAAGTAGCTGCCCGTGCCGTGCGTCGCCATGATGTGGTACCCGTGTTCGACAAACTCCGCAGCGAGTTGCGCGGTTTCCTCTTTATCGCGGTCACTGACCGTAATCAGCACATTGCCGCCGTCGGGAATGCCCATGTACGCGCCGACGATCGCGCGATACAACGCGTCGGAATACGTTTTGCCGATTCCCATGACTTCGCCGGTCGATTTCATTTCCGGTCCGAGCGCGATTTCCACCAGACCGAGTTTAGCGAACGAGAACACCGGCGCTTTAGCCGCTACATAATCGGGCGTCGGTGCCAGCCCCGGCGTGATGCCGAGTTCAGGTAAGGTCTTGCCGACGCAAATACCGGTCGCGAGCGCGATCAGATTGTAACCCGTCACTTTACTCATTAAGGGCACCGTGCGACTCGAACGCGGATTAACTTCGATAACGTACAATTTCCCGCCGGCAATGATGTATTGGATATTGACAATGCCGCGAATGTCCAACGCGCGCGCAATGCGTTCCGTATGTTCGACCACTTCATCGATTTTGGCCTGATCAATATGTTGCGGCGGGAATACGGCGATGCTGTCGCCCGAGTGAACGCCCGCGCGTTCGATCTGTTCCATGATGCCCGGAATGAAGACGTTTTCACCGTCGCACAGCGCATCGACTTCGAGTTCGCGGCCGACGAGGTATTCATCAATCAAAACCGGATGCTCGGACGATGCGACTACGGCTTCCCGCAGGTAGGTATCGAGTTCGCGCGGTTGGTAAACGATCTGCATCGCGCGTCCGCCGAGCACATAACTCGGCCGTACGATCAGCGGATATTTCAATTTTTTGGTGGCTTCGTGCGCTTCCGCAAGCGATGTCACCATACAACCGCGCGGACGTTCGATGTGGAGCGATTCGAGCAATGCGTCGAAACGTTTGCGGTCTTCCGCCAGATCTACGCCGTCAACATCGGTCCCCAACAAAGGTGCGTTGTGCGCCGCGAGTTTCCCCGCCAAATTAATCGCGGTCTGCCCGCCAAACTGAGTAATAACGCCTTGCGGCTGTTCTTTTTCAATAATCTGGCAAACGTCCTCCGGCACCAGCGGTTCAAAATACAGCGCGTCGGACATATCAAAGTCGGTGGAAACCGTTTCCGGGTTATTGTTGACCATGATGGAACGATAACCGTACCGTTTCAACGCGCGAATCGCCTGCACGGAGCAGTAGTCGAATTCCACGCCCTGACCGATGCGGATAGGGCCCGAACCGAGAACCATAACGCTGTTTTTCTGCGGAGCGACTTCATCAGCCACACCGTACGCCGAGTAGTAGTACGGCGATGCGGCATCGAATTCCGCCGCGCAGGTATCGACCATGCGATACGAGGCGGTAATATGTTTCTGTTTGCGCAACGCGGCTACTTCGCTTTCTTCCACATGCGTCAGCTGCGCGATGCGGCGATCCGAAAAGCCGAGGTACTTCGCCAATTCCACATGGTCCTGCGTCAAGCCTTCGTTCATCAGCTTGCGTTCGCAGTTGACGATGCGCTGGATCTGCGTGATAAAGAACGGGTCGATCTTCGTCGTGTGGTGGATTTCCTGCACGTCAAAACCGCGCCGCAACGCTTCGGCAATGACGAAAAGCCGTTCATCGTCCACGCGCCGTAAAAGCATTTTGATATCGTAGTGGGACAAGTGTTCCAACTTCGGCAAATAGAGCGAATCCGTGCCGGTTTCGAGCGATCTCACCGCTTTCTGCAAGCCGGCGGGGACATTCGTCGCCAATGCCATGACTTCGCCGGTCGCTTTCATCTGCGTACCGAGTTCGCGATCCGCCAGATTGAATTTTTCAAACGGCCAGCGCGGAATTTTAATGACGATGTAGTCGAGCGTCGGTTCAAACGCCGCTTTCGTTTTGCCGGTAACGGCGTTTTCGATTTCACCGAGCGATTTGCCGAGCGCCACTTTCGCCGCCACTTTCGCAATCGGATAGCCGGTCGCTTTGGATGCGAGCGCGGACGAGCGGCTCATGCGCGGATTGACTTCGATAACATAGTACTGATTCGAATGCGGATCGAGCGCGTACTGCACGTTGCAGCCGCCTTCGATTTCCAAATATCGAATAATATCGAGCGACGCCGTGCGCAACATATGATGCTGCTTATCGGTCAGCGTCTGGCTCGGCGCAATGACGATGCTGTCGCCGGTGTGGACCCCGACCGGATCGATATTTTCCATATTACAAATAATGATGCAGTTGTCATCGCTGTCGCGCATGACTTCATATTCCAGTTCTTTCCAGCCGGCGACCGAGCGTTCCACCAAAATTTGGTGAATCGGACTCAGCACCAAACCGCGCTGACCGATTTCGCGCATTTCCGTTTCGTTGTGCACGACGCCGCCGCCGGTGCCGCCCAACGTAAACGCCGGACGAATGATCAGCGGGTAGCCGATCGTTTCCGCAAAGGTCAACGCTTCGTTTAACGTGTTGCAGGTGCGGCTTTCCGGCACAGGCTGACCGATTTGCTGCATCGCTTCTTTAAATAATTCGCGGTCTTCCGCCTGTCGGATCGCGTCCATGCGCGTGCCCAAAAGTTCCACGTCGTATTTTTCTAAGATGCCCTTGTCGAAAAGTTCCATCGCGAGATTCAAACCCGTTTGGCCGCCCAACGTCGCCAAAATCCCGTCCGGACGTTCCTGCGCGATGACCGATGTGACAAAATCGAGCGTCAGCGGTTCGATGTACACGCGATCGGCGATATCCGTATCCGTCATGATCGTCGCCGGGTTGCTGTTGATCAGAACGACTTCACAGCCCTCTTCTTTTAACGACAGGCAAGCCTGCGTACCGGCATAGTCGAATTCCGCGGCCTGACCGATAACGATCGGGCCGGAGCCGATCACGAGAACCTTCTTGATTTCTTTACTCATGCGCGTTCTCCTTTCAGGCTTTTCATCCAATCCGTAAATAAGTATTCGTTGTCCGTCGGTCCCGGAGCCGCTTCGGGATGGTACTGAATGCCCTGAATCGGCAGCGTGCGGTGACGGAAGCCTTCGATCGTACCGTCATTCAACGAACGGTGCGTAACCACGAGCTCCGCCGGAAAACTTTCTTCACTGACGGCGTAACCGTGGTTTTGCGCCGTCATCGTGATTTTTTTCGTGGCAAGATCGATCACCGGGTGGTTCGCGCCGCGATGACCGAAGGGCAATTTAAACGTGACCGCGCCCAACGCTTGCGCGAGCAACTGATGGCCCATGCAAATACCGAACATCGGCACTTTACCGACAAGCTCACGCAAAGTTTGGATCGTATCGGGCACATCCGCGGGGTTCCCCGGACCGTTGCTGATGAAAACGCCGTCCGGTCGGGTCGCAAGAATCTGCGCCGCTTTGGTCTGCGCCGGTACGACCGTCAGGTGGCAATCGGCCGCCACGAGATGATCCAGCATGCGCCGTTTAATACCGCAGTCGATGACGGTAACACGCAACCGGCCTTCGCCCATTTTATAAGCAACCGGCGTTGTCACGCGCGCGATCTGATCCTGCGGCAAAGGATGCGCAAGCGCTTCTTTCACATAATTTTCTTCCGCGGCTGTCGCAAGCACCCCGATCGGTGTGCCTTCTTTACGAATCGCGCGAGTGATCGCACGGGTATCCGCGCCGATCAGCACCGGAATCTGATTCGCCTTGAAAAATCGGCCCAGCGAATCTTCGCTTTCCCAGTTACTCGGAAAACGCGTCAATTCCGAGACGATAGCGCCCGAAATCGACGGTCTTTCGCCCTGCCAAATGTGGTGATTGACACCGTAGTTACCGATCAGAGGGTAGGTCAACGTTAAAATCTGGTCGGTATAGGAAGGATCCGTATAAGACTCTTCATAGCCTGTCATCGCCGTATTAAAAACGACTTCCGCCGCTTTACTGTGTCCGCCGACAAGGTAACCCGGAAATTTCCGGCCGTCCGCCAAGTACAGATATCCCTCTTTCATCGTACAGCTCCTTCCCGCATTACCTGTTCACCGTCCACCCACGTCTGCACGGCGCGACCGGTCAGGGTCTTGCCCGCGAACGGAGAAAACAGCGATTTCGTATATAATTTTTCCGGTTCCACCGTCCATCGGCTCTGCGGCGCGATGACGGTAATGTCCGCCGGCGCGCCCGCTTTCAGCACGCCCGCTTCCCGCTGCAAAAGTCGCGCCGGCTGCACGGACATCGCGTCGACCAGCCGCTCCCAGTCGATGTGACCGGGGGTAAGCGCGTACGTAATGACGGCGGCGAGCGATGTTTCCAAGCCGCTCATGCCGTTCGGCGCGCAGCAGAACGGTACGTCTTTTTCTTCATCGGCATGCGGCGAATGGTCCGTCACAATCGCATCGATCGTGCCGTCCGCCAGCGCTGCCAGCAACGCCTGACGATCGTCTTCTTCGCGTAACGGCGGCGCCACTTTAAACGCCGCGTCATAATTTTTAATTTCGGCATCGGTCAGCGCCAAATGATGCGCCGTCACTTCACAAGTAACGCGGACACCGCGTTGTTTCGCCGCCCGAATAAGTTCCACGGCATGCGCGGAGCTCACGTGCGCGATATGAATATGCGCGCCCGTCATTTCGGCAAGCAAAATGTCGCGAGCAACGGCGATGTCTTCCGCCGCGCGCGGTCGTCCGACAACACCCAGCGCCGTCGAGACTTTGCCTTCATGCATAAAGCCCTGCGCCGCCATCGTCCAATCTTCCGCATGGTCGATGATCATTTTGCCGTAGGTATCGGCATATTCCATCGCGCGGCGCATGAAGTCCGCGCTTTCCACATAGTGACCGTCGTCCGAAAACGCCACGGCGCCGGCGAGCGCCAGATCGCCCATGTCGCTTAAAACGCGTCCTTCCAAATTTTGGGAAACCGCGCCGATGATGTCCACTTTCACGCGTCCTTCCGCGCGAGCGCGTTCTTTGACACCGTTAAAAGTGACGAGGTCATCAATGACGGGCGTGGTATTGGCCATAGTGGCGACGCGCGTGAACCCGCCGGCCGCCGCCGCCTGCGTACCAGTTGTCATGGATTCTTTCGCTTCCTGCCCCGGTTCGCGCAAATGCACGTGCATATCGATCAAACCCGGCGTGACGTAGCAATCGGTTACGTCAATCACTTCGACGCCGTCAGTCGCCGTAATGGTTTCGCCGACACTGAGGATCTTACCGTCTTCAAAAAGCACATCGCCGACCGCCTTTTGACCTGCGGCGGGATTAATAATCGTGCCGTTCTTAAGCAAGCGCTTCAATGCCGTTACCCCCATTCAATACTTCATTTAAAATAGCCATCCGTACGCATACGCCGTTTTTGACCTGCGTCTGTAAAAAGGCGTTTTGCGCATACGCCAATTCATGCGAAATTTCCACGCCGCGATTAATCGGGCCCGGATGCATGATCATCGCGTCCGGCGCCACCTCTTGCAGCAGCGCGCTCGAGATCCCGTAGGTCCGCGCATATTCGCGATTATTCGGAATAAAACCCGCCGCCGCGCGTTCGTTTTGCAAGCGCAAAATCTGAATCGCATCGGCATCCCGCAGCGCTTCTTTCAAGTCCGTATGCAGGATCGCGCCGAGCTCGGCGAATTCGCGCGGCACCAACGTACGCGGGCCGACCATATGCACTTCGGCTCCGAGTTTGATAAAGCCGGCTAGATCGCTGCGCGCGACGCGCGAGTGCAGAATATCGCCGACGATAACATATTTAAGTCCTTTAATCTTGCCTTTCTGTTCTCGCACGGTGAAGAGATCCAAAAGTCCCTGCGACGGATGCGCGTGCAAACCGTCACCGGCATTGATGACGACCGGAAAATGCGGGAAACGTTTACCGATTTCCACCGCGTAGGCCGCGGCGCCCGACGCTTCATGACGCATGACGATCGCGTCCGCCGCCAACGCCGCCACCGTCAACAACGTATCGCGGAGGCTTTCGCCCTTAGTCATTGAACTGGTGCTTTTATTGATATTAATGACATCCGCTCCGAGGTATTTCCCCGCGAGCTCAAACGAACTGCGCGTGCGTGTCGAATTTTCGGAAAACACATTGACAATCGCTTTGCCCCGTAATAAATCCGTTTTTTTTGCGCCGCTCGCAATGAATTTTTTCATCGCCAGTGCTTGCGTCAAAATCGCTTCGATTTCCGCCGCCGTAAATGACGCCAAATCAATCAGCGAACGACCTTGCCAGTCGACCATGCTGTTGCCTCCTCATAAAAAAACCTCTTTGTCCCGGGACAAAGAGGTTGCATAGCAAACACAGCTACGACCACCCTTACTAGCCTCACGGGACCAGTTTAAAAGATGCTCTCACCACCGCTCGCAAGCGGTAATGTTTTCTGTATTATTGTACTCATTGCCGGTTCTTTTGTCAATCGTCTTCCTGCTCGCGGGCGGCTTGGGAAGCGCCCATGGCGTGCGGTACCAGCCATATCCGTACAGGCAGAAAAGATGCCCCCGCCGGCGTCCAGGTGACAGTCACCGTGGTTTCGGTAGGAAACGTTCCGAGATGAATCGCATCCCGCACCGTATCGGTACCGATAGCGCGCTTTTGGTAATGGCCCGCGAGCGATATCGGCCGCCAACGACCGTTGGCTTCGATCGCCATATCGCCGGCATAACCGCCTCCCTGCGGATTGAAAAAGAGATCCACCGGCCCCAATCCGATCAGAGGAATTTTAATGGTATACGTCATGCCGTAATTGCCGCGTAAGGTCACTTCGCGTCCGGTGATTTCATCGCGTCCGATGAGGTAGGGATCGCGGGTACCGTCGGCCAAATGAATGACACGCATGCCGTCACGATCCGGACGATACGGTGCCGGCTTGACTTCGCGCGCCGTAGCGGGGAATGTGCCGCGGTCATGCGACGCATCGTGTTCTAAGGGCGATAAGTACGCCAAGCGGTGCAAGGCGGTGCGCGAAGTGCCGAGCATGGCGACTCGCACCTTTACGGGAGCTGACGTTTCCAAGTCCAAAATGCCTGAAATCAATTCGCCCGGCTGCACGACAATCCGCTCTTCTTGGAGCAACAGTTCGGGCCGCCCTTCCGTCAGTCGCAATACGCGCTGCGCTGCCGGTGCGAAAAGTTCTTTGCGCGATACTTCCCGACCGTGGCGGGTATAAAAGCTGTCCGGCGTGCCGACTACTTCCCTCGTCACGCCGACCACCGCGCCGGTGGTTTCGGAAAGCGCATACACCACCAATTGCATCGGTCGCGGCGATCCGTTGACATGGTAAAAGTACAGCCGTCCATGGCCGTCAATCGTCCCTTGGCAAAGCAGACCTTCCCCCTTGACATACTCCGGACTGTCGGAAAATACTAAAGTCTCACTGTTATCCCTGCGTGTCGCCGTCTGCTCTTCCCCTTCATACGGCGCCTGCCAGGCGGACAATTCCGCATCCGGGTACGCTTCTACCTGACCGTTGACGAACGACGCGACCAGCATCCCGCCGACGATATTGAGCCAATTCTTCCAGGTTTGCTTCATGATTTCCCCCTGTCCTGACCTTGGGCCCGCAAGGCGTCTGCAAGATCCGACAATTTTCTGAATCGGTGATACAATCCTGATTTTGTCATTTTTTTATCCGTATAGCCCGCCAGCTCCCGAAGCGGTACATCGGGATGCGCCAAACGAAGTTCCGCCGCTTCTTTCAAACGCGGCGGCAAGGTGTGCAACGGCTGCATACTGCGGATCAGTTCGATGTCACGCAGTTGCCGTACCGCGGCGTCTACCGTTTTTTGCAAATTGGCCGTCTCGCAATTGACCACGCGGTTGACCTGATTCCGCATATCTTTCAGCACGCGGACATTTTCAAATTCCAGTAACGCCTGATCCGCGCCCATAATCTGCAACAACCGCGCCACGCTTTCTCCCGTTTTGAGATAAACGATGTAATCGTCTTTGCGTTCGACGATGCGCCCTTGCAAACGAAACGTTTTCAGCATGCGCACCAAGGTTTTCGCGAAAGCGACGGACTCCGTGACGAACTCCAAATGGTAATCGCCTTGCGGACGATTGACCGAACCGCCGCCCAAAAAAGCGCCGGCCAAGTAGGCGCGCCGAACTTCCCGACCGCGAAACATTTCATCGTCACGGATCTCGGTCACGGGCAGCAATCCCAATTCTTCCAGGAAACGCTGGCCGACCGGTCCGGGTAAAATCGTCAATGTATAGACATTTTTCTTGCGTAATTTGTTGCCGCGCCGCACCATCACCTGCGGCACGATACCGCCCGTTGCTTTGACATAGGTCAGCATTTTGCGCGCCGTCGGATTATGATGCGTCACAAACCGAATGCCCGCGCCGCCGTTCCCCATGACGAGCGAACCTCCCATGCGCAATAAGGCGGTGAGTTCCGCGCGACGGGCATCGACTTCCGTCGGTACCACCCGCGCCAATTCGTCTTTTACTTGTTCGGCAAAGGACATCGCCGCCTCCTTTCTGACGCTTATAAACTGCGATCGAAATAGTAATCCAATAATTGCGGATGAAGATCCGACTGCACCGCGTGCACCATGTTCACAATCGCATCGGCGACCAGGTCCGGCGCATGGCTTACCGTCATACCGTCCGCGATCAGTTTCGCGCGCACGACTTTGACGCCCAGCGCATGCACCGCTTCGGTATCGCAGACCACGGGATAGGAACCCATAGCCGCGTAACGTTCGAGCACTTCGCCGGCCGGCGCGTAATCGTTCACCAAGACGTAATCCGCCACTCCCGGCCCGATATGATCGATCAACGCCCGCAAATGGTCCGCTACCGTATAGCCGTCTGTTTCACCGGGTTGGGTCATCGCGTTGCAGATATAAATTTTGGTGGCATCGCTGCGTCGTAAGGCGGTCGCAATTTCCGGCACCAAAAGATTCGGTAAAACACTCGTGTACAAGCTCCCCGGACCAAGCGTGATGACATCGGCCGCTTCGATCGCCGCCAAGGCCGCCGTCACCGCCTGCGGCATATCCGGTAAGATATGCAACCGCTGAATGCGCCCGCCGTATTCCGGAATTTCGGATTCGCCGAGCACACAGACGCCGTCGGTCATCTCCGCGCGCAAACGCACCGGCTCGGTCGTCGCCGGTACCACTTCCCCGCGTACATTTAAAATTTCGCTCGCCGCTTCGAGCGCCAAAACGGGATCCTTATATTCTTCCATTAATGCCGCCAGGAAAAGATTCCCCAAACTGTGTCCGGCCAATTCCCCTGTGCCGCCGAAACGGTGTTGGAAAATATATTCCATCTGACTTTCTTTGTCAGCCATGGCCACCAGGCAGTTACGCAAATCGCCCGGCGCGATAATATCCATTTCCTCGCGCAAACGTCCTGATGAACCGCCGTCGTCGGCGACAGTCACGATCGCTGTCAAATGCGAGGTTTTCGTTTTCAAACCGCGCAGCAGTTTGGAAAGGCCGGTACCGCCGCCAATGGAGACGATCGCCGGACCACGATCCCGCCGCGCGCGCTCCCACATCATCTGACTGACCTTGCCGGATCCTTCCGGCGCGATACTCTGCAAAATACGCTGCATCAAACGCTGGAACGAGAAAATCATGACCAGCGCGCCGACGATGACCAGGATCGCCCCGACGCCGGCGAGCAATGTGTAATTGTAACGTCCCGTCGTCTCGTAAAGAACGCGGAACAAAAATTCTTCCAGTACGCCGAAAACCTGGTAGTTAATAATTGTTGTCAGACCTAAGACCAAGAGCAAAAGTCCTACCGAAAAGAGCAGGACCCAACGTTTGATGCGCAGCCCCGGATAGAGCCAGCGCCATGCCGAATACCACATAAGCTACTCCTTTGCCGGCGCGTAATCCTCGTGCACGTCATTTTTAAATAAATCGCGGTGCTCCGTCGACACGCTGTAACCCGCTTCTTTAAAGTGACGGAAAAGCGCTTCGGCTACCCAAACGGAACGATGCAGGCCGCCGGTACAGCCGACGCCGATAATCCACTGTTGTTTACCTTCCTGCTCATAGTGCGGCGTGAGAAAATCGACCAATTCCGTAAGCTTTTGCATGAATTCCTTGGTGACATCCCACTTGCCGATATACTCGCTCACCGCCGGCACCCGTCCCGACGAGTGCTTCAATTCTTCCAAGTAAAAAGGATTCGGCAGGAAACGCACATCCAACATCATATCCAAATCCAGCGGCGTTCCGAACTTAAATCCGAACGATACTACCGTAATGTTGAAGCCTTCCGCCGTGCTGTAGTTTTTAAACTGCTGCTGCAACAGACCCTTTAATCCCTGCAGAGAAAGTTCGCTCGTATCAATCACCGAGTTCGCTTGCTCCTTAATGCCGCGCAAAAGCGCCCGCTCTTTTTGCAAACCCTGCAAAATGCGATCGCGCGGCGCCAGCGGATGCGCCCGACGGGTTTCCTTATAGCGGCGCACCAGCACATTATCCGTCGCGTCTAAAAAGAGCAGCCGGTAATGGTAACCGCCCGCCGCCAATTGTTGCAGCGCGTCCACGAGCGACGCGAAAAATTCACCGCCGCGAATATCGACGACCAACGCCGCGTGCTGGACTTTCGGACCGCCTTCGCGACAGATTTCCGCGAATTTCGGAATCAGTACCGGCGGCAAATTATCCACGCAAAAGTAACCCATGTCCTCTAAAATTTGGAGGGCGCGCGATTTTCCCGCGCCGGACATGCCCGTCATAATAATCAGCTGAAAATCACCGGCCATCAGTTGCCTCCAATACATATTTCGCGACTGTTTTCGCGACGCCGTCTTCATTGTTGCTCGGCGCAATATACCCCGCTAACGCTTTGAGTTCCGGCACGGCGTTGGCGACCGCCACCGGCCAGCCGACCGCGCGCAGCAGATCAAAATCATTTTGCGCGTTGCCGAATCCCATCGTCTGCCCCATGCCGATACCGTACCGAAGTCCCAACTGCTCGACGGCGACCCCTTTGCTGACGTGAGGCGCCACCATTTCAAAGAACATCGGCGACGACTGTACAAAGTGCACCCGACCGGTAAATTTTTCCCGCAATACCTTGGCTATGCGCGCGATTTTTTGCGGATCGGGTTCGTTGATCAAAAGTTTCGTCGGCGCAGCCGATAGCGCATCCATTTCAGCACCGATAACTTTCGCTTCGATGCGGCTGTGTTTCTCATACTCATCGACGCGTCGGTCGCGAAAGCGCACCCACAATTCATCATGCACGTACGCATGCACAAACGCGTCCAACTCGCGCGCCGTCGCCACGATTTCGCGCGCGGTGGCCAGCGGGATCGGTGTGTGATATAAAATTTCACCGGAAATGCACTTGGCGATCAGTCCGCCCGAATACGTGACCAGAGGCACATCTCCCAGTCCGAGTTCGGTCGCCAGTTGTCGCGCCGAGCAAAACATGCGCCCTGTCGCCACGACTACCCGCACGCCGGCCGCCAGTGCCTGCGTCAATATGTCATGTGTGTATGGCGAAATCGTCGTGTCGTCATGTAACAGCGTGCCGTCCATGTCGATCGCCAACATACGAATATTTGGATTCACTTCATCACCTCGAGTGTATTATAACACGGAGCGGCGTGTTCCATCTTCCGTTTCCCTTACTTGACAGTCTTTTAACGCGCTTTTGCATTCTCTTTTACAACCGACATTTTGACAAAAATCAGTAGCATCGCGCACGCAACAAAAAAGCGGCCGAAGCCGCTTTTTGTTCTGTTAGAAGAGATAGGTCGCCTGGATGCGGAACGTATCATCGAGTTTTGCGCCCGCTTTATTTTTCGCATCGAAAACGTAGAACGCTTCCATGTACACGTTTTTCACCGGTACATATTTGAGACTGGCCATCCAGCCTTCCGCGCCGCCGTGTTTTTGAGTATAGTTCTGACGGAAATATTTCGGCGCATTTTTCGGATCGAATGTCCATTCCGCCATCATGTCGGCGAAGTAAGACGCGGTCGATTGGTTACCGTAAATCGATTCCAACTGCTGTTTGACTTGCGCCTGCGCGCCATCATAGATCGGGTTGCCCGCCGGTTTCCATGAGTCACCTTGCAGGAAGTGAGCATCCTGTTTCTGCATGCCGCTCAGGTACGGACGCAGTACTTCCAATTTGTTGCCGCCGAAGTACGAACCGGCATCGCTGGAGAAGTAATCCAGACCGACCTGGAAGGAGTGCGGATACGCCGGGTGCGCGATACCGAAAGACGCGCCGGCGGTCCAGATTTTCGGTTTTTCGTTATTGACTATGTCTTTCGCGTTGTTCAAAATGTAATCGCCGTGGATGTTGACGAACGGATGCGGCCAAACGGAAAGCCCCACGCCGTACACTTTAACGACTTCGCCGGTTTTGCTGCTCGGTTGTAAATGCCAAGCGGTAAAATCGACTTTACGCTGCTGGTGATAGGCATATTCGACGAATAACGATTCCGGTGTAAACGCCGAATGATCCTCGCGGCTCTGAATCCCGTAAGCGACGAGCATCGGGTGAACGAACGGCATGTCCAGACTCTGCACGTGCCCGTAGGAAATTTTAACATGACTGCCCTTTGTCGGGTTGCCCAAAGTCAGGCCGACACCGCTGAACGCATCATTGTAGAAAATACCGGTTACGCCCAAGTCCGCGCGGTATTTACCGAAAACAAGCGAGCCTTTATCGAAATGATGCTGCGCAAAAAGATATTTGACTTCCAGATTATCATAGTTATTGTAGTCTTTAAATCCGGCATACCCCGCGTCCGTGTACGGTTCGCCGTTAAGAGCGTGCGTCGATTCCAAAACCGTGGTTACCGTGGTTCGCGGGCTGACGCTGGCAGCTAATTTAATATCGGCTTTTGCTTCAACGCGGTCATCACCGCTGCCGTAACCGTCACGAATATCCGAATCGCCGGTCTGATAGGACAAACGAACCGCGCCGCTGACTTTCACATTGCCGACGCGCTTTTCCAGCGCGCTGACACGAACTCCGAGACTGCTGAGTTCATTCGCGAATTCCGCTTCGAGTTGTTGCAGCTGTTGCTGCTGTTCAGCATTCATCCGGTCTTTTTTGACCATTGCGCGGGCGACCAGTTGCGCCATTTCGTAACGGGTAATCGCCTTTTCTCCTCGGAACGTCTGATCGGGATATCCTTCGATGATCCCTTCGGCAGCCAGCTGCTGCACCGCTTGATACGCCCAATCCTGCGGCGTTACATCACCGAACGGTTGCGCGGCCTGCGCGCTTACCATCCCCGCCAACACGAGCAATAATGTTGCGGATTTTAATTTCATAAAATAAACTCCTCTACTCTTCATTCTCAATTAGGTGCAATAAAGTCTAACAACATTTTACATTTTTATAAATCTTTCCCGTTAATTATAGAGAAAGCATCATGATACGTCAAGACTTAAATTTATTTTTGATGCTCCGCAGAAATGCATACTGCTTACTGTATAAGAAACTTCTTCTGAAATCTCCCGGCCGCATGACTGACGGTATTCTGTAAAGCTTTCGAATACTCGTCTTTGGTGTTGAATCAATTTTGAGCAGAATACGATATTTGGTGCGGACGCGATGCAGAGATAATATTTTTGCTTGGCAGATTTTATTTATACATTTTTTGTAGTCGATTCGCGGACCGAAAAACGCGCACGCTGACTGCCTGTTTATGATACTTTCGCGATAATATCAATATCGTTTTACGACCAAACGAATCGTATTTGGCCTGCGCTTATAGTAAATATGCTTTTCACACGCACTGACGAGTCAAGAATGGTATAATAAACATAAAGTAAGGGGGTATTATGAAAGAAATCCTGTGGCGCCTGCTGGCGCTTTGTTTGGGAGTATTGATGCTGGCGGGTTGCGGCCAAGAGTCCGCGTCCCCTTCCGCGGCGCCAATCCCCGTCAAAGTGGGGATGTTGCGGCTGGCCAGTTCCGCGCCGCTTTTCATCGGCATCGAAAAAGGATATTTCGTGGAGGAGGGCATTGCGCCGGAACCGGTCTGGTTTGACGCGGCGCAACCGATCGCTGTCGCGACGGCATCGAACGCCATTGACGTGGGCGCTACCGGTTTGACGGCGGGTCTTTACAATTTGGCGGCGGCCGGGCAGGTTCCCTATCTTGTCGCCGATAAAGGTCGGGAAGTTCCCGAACACTCCGGCAGCTTTCTTGTCGTGACGGCGCAAGCGTATGCGGCGGGCGTGCACGAGGTGAAAGATCTGGCGGGAAAAACGCTGGGAAATACGCAGGCGGGTTCCACTTACCAGTATATGGCAGGTCATTTGCTGGAGCAGGCAGGCTTGGATCGCGCCGCGGTAAATTATGCGAATCTCGGCAAAGTCAGTGCCGTTTTAGCGGCGCTGACATCGGGACAAATTGACGGCGCGATTGTCAATGAGCCCTTTGCCTCCCAGCTGTTGGAAAGCGGTCAGGTAAAATTGCTGACGCCGGTGGGAGAACGCTTGACCTATCAGACCTCAGCCGTTTTTTACGCGCCGCGTTTTGCCCAAAACAATGACGCCGGGAAGCGTTTTATGCGAGCGTATATCCGCGCCTGCAGAGACTACTATGATGCGGTGTTCGCCGACGCACCGGTGATGACGCCGGCCAAACGTCTGGAAACGGACGCGCGTTTTCGCGAAGTGGTCGAAATCATCAGCCGGTATACGCAAACGCCGGCCGCCGATGTCAGTCGCAGTCTTCCCTACATCGATCGCGACGGTAAACTTGCAACCGATGATATCGCTAAGCAAATTGCCTGGTATCGGTCCAACGGTTTTATGGAACATGACCTCGCGGCCGAAGCCTGTATTCGAACACAAAGCTGGCAGGCCGCATATGACAGTTTAAAGTAATTTCGGAGGTGGAGGATGAAAAACGGATCGCTGTATTTCAAGACCAAAGACGGCACGTCACTCTACGTGGAGATTTCCGGCCAAGGCCGACCGCTGATGTTGTGTCACGGCTGGCTCTGTTCCGGTCGCTGCTGGCAAAAAAATCGTGACGAACTCAATCGCCACTTTCAGGTCATCACCTGGGACCTGCGGGGTCACGGTCGCTCCCAGAAAACATTGGCGGGGCACACGATCCGTCAATATGCGGCTGACATTCACGAAATTATTTTAAATTTCAGTTTGCAAGACGTCATTTTAGGCGGCTGGTCGCTCGGCGGACCGACCGTGCTTTCCTACTGGGACCAATTCGGTACGGAAGGCCGCGTCACGGGCGTACTGCTGATCGATATGACGCCGTTCCCCTACAGTCCCGAGCGTTGGAACAGTCATGCGCTGAAAGGTTTCAACGCGGATCAATGGAATGCGCAGGTCAACCAATACCTCAACGATCGCGACGGTTTTACCGAAGCGTTTTTCCGTAAATGTTGGCACGGAGAGCCGCCCGCCGATGTGGCGTTCGCCCTCGAAGACATGCGCGCCGCCGCTCCATGGAGCGCGGTCGCGATTTACAACGATTATTTGACGAATGACTTTTCCGCGGTCTTGCCAACCGTCAGCGTACCGACACTTGTCATGAGTTCGGACAATCACGTCTTCCCCGCCGGCGTCACGCAGGGTCAGCACATCACGACCTTGTTGCCGCGCGGCGATTATAAAGAATTTACCGATGCCGGTCATTTCTTTTTCTTTGAACAGCCGGAAAAATTCAATCAGGCTGTCATTTCCTTTGGGAAGTAATATTGGTAATAAAGAAGTGCATATTATTTAAGGAGGTCTTTCATGAAAATTCAAGTGGATCCGAAGTACCGTTCGTTTTACTACCAGGACGTCGAAACCTATCCGGAGCTCAATCTGGATCCGAAAACGACGGCCTTGCTGCTCGTCGATCTGCAAAACGAATTCGCCCATGACGAAATGGGCGAAGCGCTGGAATTGAAAAAAGAAGGCACATGGGATCGCTGGAAGTATTTCCGCGACCGTTTGAAAACGACGACGATCCCCAACGCGCGACGCCTGCTCGATTATTTCCGCGACCATGAATTGCGCGTCACATTCGGGCGAATCGCCTGCCTGTTGACCGACGGCGAAGATCGGGAAACCGTCCAGAAGTCGGACGGCTGGAACGGCATCTTCATTCACGCGGATTCGACGGAAGCCGCGATGGTGGAAGAACTCACCCCGCAAGACAATGAGCTCGTTTTCAACAAAACGACCGACAGCGTGACGACCGGCACGAATATTTGCCGTATTTTACGCAATATGGGCATTAAAACGGTGGTCGTCGGCGGCATCGTCACCGACCAATGCGTCGCCGGAACGGTGCGCGGCTTAGCGGACGACAGCTTCCAAGTCATTTGCGTAGAAGATGCGTGCGCGGCTGCGACGCAGGAACTTCACGACGCGGAACTGAAAATCATGAATCTGATTTATTGCCAGGTACTCTCGACCGATCAAACGATCGCTCTGCTTGACGAAGCGCGGGAAAAACACGCCAAATAACGCAATAAAAAAGCACACCTTTCGGTGTGCTTTTTTATTTGTCGTTACGCCAGTATGCGCATGATGAACATGGCAATTACGGCATTCATGATACTGGTCAGCATCAACAGCGGCCAGTATTTCTTTTTGACATCGGCGACCGCGAGCAGTCGACCCATATACTGCAGCTGCGATCCCATCAGAACCATCGCCGGCAATAAAATCGTCAAATGCGTGCCGCTCAAAAGGCCCTGCCCCGCGAGCGATACCGCCATGCCGACGCCGGCGGAAATGGAAAGCCACGCCGTCAAAAGCGCCATGACAGCCTGTCCCGGCAAGCCGAAGATCCCCATGACCGGTCCGAAAATCGCGCTCATGAAATCGAGCACGCCCAGAAGATCCAAAATGTGCGCGATCGCAAACGCCATCAAGACGTTCGGGATCATGTTGTTGACCGCGATGTTCCAACCTTTGCGAGCCCCGATGACGAATACGTCAAAAGGATTTTTACTTTGCGTATTCATGTTATTCATCGGCAAAATCCTTTCCGTAAACCGTATTTAACATAAAGCGGACAAATGCGCCGCCGACAAACTTCATGACGAAAATAATTCCCAGCGGCAAAATAACCGGCACGGTCAATGCCGCAAATACCGCCGATCCGGTCGCGAAGTAATTACTGATCATGCCCGCGCCGCTGTACTGCCAGGCGGTCATAATCGTGTGTTCCTTATCATTGATCAAGCCTTCATCAAATAATTCCTTCGTCTGCGCCGCGCCGGCATCCGTACTCTGCAAGTCCGTAATCAGCGCCAGCCCCGTCAATCCCGGTAAGCCTAAAATCGGTTTCAACAGCGGCGTCATCAACTTATGCGCCGCGCGAATCGCGCCGTATTGCGCAAGCACTTCGATCACGCCCAATGCAAGCATTACGGACGGCGCCAACGAAAGCGCGAATAAAAAGCCTTGCCGCGCGGAAAAACCGCCCATACCGAGCCAAGTCGCTTTTTCCGGTACTTTCATCGTACCGTACTTACCGATCAAGGTCGTATAGTCAAACGCGCTCAACCATTTCATACCGTCGACTTTCATCAAAATGCCAGAGAAAAAAATGATGGCCGCAATCAACGCGATGTAAGCGCCGATACCGACTTTACCGCCAAGCAGACGTTCCGCTTCCTGCCGTCGGTCCGATTTTGCTGTCGATTCGACAGGTTGGCCTTGCGGCGCGTCAGTTTTCCGCTTTTCTTCTGCCATCTGCATCCCCTTCCTTCCTGTTAAAAAAGCCGCGCGATGCCAAGGCACGCGTCGGTCGGAATACAATATTCCTAAAAAAATATTACGTCCATTATAACATTTATCATTTGCTTTACCAACATATTTTAGTCAAAAATTAAAATTTGCCCGTTCGACGTAAGCGATTGTGTTATACTGGTGGTACTAAAGGAGGGAATAATATGGCAAGAGAACAGGATTTCAGAGAATATTTACATACCATCCCGGAGCTCGGGTTGGAGGAGCATAAAACATCCGAATTCGTAGCCAAAACACTGCGGGAAGCCGGCTTTGATGTCACGGAAGGCCTGGGCGGTCACACCGGTGTCGTCGGCATTTTTGACAGCGGCAAACCCGGCCCGACGATGGCCGTGCGCGCGGATATGGATGCGCTCGGACATATCGTCGACGGCAAGCATGTCGCGATTCACAGCTGCGGTCACGACGCCCACACGGCGATGGCGCTGACGGCCGGCGAAGAAATCATTCAAGAAGGAATCGTCAAACGCGGTAAGCTGAAAATGATTTTCCAGCCGGCGGAAGAAATCGGTCAGGGCGCGTACACGATCGTCGACAGCGGCGTGTTGGATGACGTCGATTACCTGATCGGGCAGCATGTTCGTCCGATTCAGGAGGCAAAATTAGGACAGGCGATCGCCGCCCTCTACTACTCGGCAAGCCACACCGTGGAATTCGAAATCAAAGGGCAACGCGCGCACGGCGCTCGACCGCATTTAGGTCACAACGCTTTGCATGCGGCGGCGCTGGCGATCCTCGCCGCCACGGGAATCCAACCGAATCCGGAACGTTCGTTCAGCGTCAAAGCCACCCGCTGCCTCTGTGATTCCGGCGCGACAAACGCGATCCCAGACAAAGTATTGCTCGCTTTTGATATGCGCGCCGGTGATAACGATACCATGGCGGAACTCAATGAAAAAATCAAAATCGCCGTGGAAAACGCCGTCGCCGCTTTTTCCTGCACCTGCACCTGCAAAACATTGATCGATTTACCGGCCGCCGTGTACAACGACGACATGTGCGAACTGTTGGAAGAAAGTATTGCCGAAGTCCTCGGCCGCGAAAACACGTTGCCGGCGCAAACCACGCCGGGCGGCGAAGATTTCTGCCACTACGTCATCGCCAAGCCGAATTTGCATGTCGGCTTCTACGGTCTGGGCGCCGATCTCAAACCCGGGTTGCATCAGCCGGATATGCATTTCAATACCGAGGCCCTCACGTACGGCAAAACCATTTTGAAAACGGCCGTATCCAAAGTGCTCGGCGAAAATTCAAAATATAACGGCGAACACAACCGCTAACACCGCAACAAAAAAGACGAGCTGAGCTCGTCTTTTTTATTGCTTCACTTCTTGCTGCGCAATCGCGTGCAGCAGATCCTCCACCGCGCCGATCTCCTGATCCGCGCCCTGATACCAGGTCAGCGGCGTCACCGTAATCCAGCCGCGATGCAAAAAGTAGACATCGTCTTCCTGATCCGAATCCGGCAACGCGCGTCCTTTGACGCGGTAGTAAATCTGACCGTTTTCATCCACCGCTGACGTGATCGCATTTTCATAAAACTGCAGGCCCTGACGACAAACTTTGACATGGTGCCAGTCGATTTCGGGAATATTGGGAATATTTAAATTCAGCAATCCCGGATATTTGCCTTCCACGAAAACTTTTTGAATAAAGTCGCGAACAAAAGGTACTGCCCGTTCCAAAAATTCTTCATCAAATGTCTGCCCCGAAACCGCGAGCGACGGAATTTTTTCGTAATGCCCTTCAATCGCGACTGCCACCGTTCCGGAATATGTCACATCGCTGCCGACGTTGTAGCCGTTATTGATGCCGGACACCACTAAATCCGGCGGCGTGTCCTGTAACCAATACGAGATGCCGAATTTCGCGCAATCGGCCGGCCGTCCGGTAAAAGAAAACGCTTTGAAACGCGGTTCGCCCGTATGCTCTTCCTTGAGATACAAACGCTCACGCAAAGTCAGCGCCGAAGAACTCGAACTGCACTCTTGATGCGGCGCGATCAACGTAATTTCACCGAGATCCACCAGGTTTCGCGCCAGCATACGCAAGCCGCGCGCTTCAATCCCATCGTCATTTGACATGAAAATATGCATTAATTCGGTCCTTTACTGTCCAGATGCAACGGCACTTCATCAAACGAAATTTGCCGCGTATGTTCGGTATGACTCCACTCTTTTTTATGTCGGTTCAGGAATCCCAGGAAGGTAATCGGCACCCAGGAATAAATAAAGATCGGATACAGAGGAACGTACAACCAAACTTTCTTGGGAACGCTGATCCGCCACAATACGATAATCGGCAAAATAAATTGCAACATACCGATGGTCGTCCAAAATTCCACCGGCATAACGCGATCATTATACAGTACGTTGGTAAAGAACGGAACAGAATCGTTTACATAAGTCATCAATAAATAAAAGGTCGAAAGCAGCATAAAATGCGGCTGCGACAATTGTAAAATACCGTCAAGCATGCGAATATTACCGGTCGCAAAACCGCGTTTGAACAATTTAGGAATATACCGTCCGGCGCAGTCGAAGTGTCCCTGCGCCCAGCGTTTGCGCTGGTTCCAGGACTGCATGAAGCGGAGCGGTTTTTCATCGTAAACAATGGCGTCGTCGGCCCATGTCGTGCGAATATTGCCTTCGTACAGAACTTTCATGGAGAATTCCATATCTTCCGTCAAACAGTTGCAGCCCCAGCCGTAGGTTCGCAGCACATGACTCGAGATGCACATGCCCGTGCCGCCGAGCGCGGTGGAAAGACCGATATTATACTTGCCCAGATGCCACAAATGATTGACGATCCAAAACGCCATCGCGAACGTCGCGGACACCCATGTATCCGACGGGTTTTTCGCGCTCAGGTAACCTTGAATAACCTGTTCGCCTTTCTCCAAGCGGCTGTTCATTTCCGTCAGAAAATCCAGATGGACGAGGTTATCCGCGTCGAACACGCAAAAAGCGTCGTATTCAATCCCCGTTTCATAAACCTTATGAAACAGCCAGTCCATCGCATAGCCTTTGCCGACCTGCTCCGTATTGAACCGTTCATAGACGATGGCGCCGTGATCTCGAGCGAGTTGCGCGGTACCGTCGGTGCAGTTATCCGCGACGACATAAACATCGTAAAGTTCACGCGGATATTTCAGCATGAAAAGATTATCAATCAGCGCGCCCAAAACCTGCTCTTCATTATGCGCGGCGACGATAATGGCGAAACGATTTTTCGGCGTCAGGATCTTGGCTTCTTTTTTGCGGAACATGCCCGAAATGGCCAGGACCGTGTAGTACACCGTGAACAGCGCCACGATGATCTGGATGGGTATCATAATGATATCCATGTAATAGGTCATTCTACGCTCTCCTTCCGCCGGATCGATCCAACCGATTCCAAATCGTATTTAAAATGCCGAACAAGAAATACATGAAAAAGAATACAAACGCCCAACGTGACGGTTCATCGAATAGCAAGAGCAGCCCGATGACGACCACGACCGCCAGCGCTTTTTTCTGCACCGGATCGGCGGCTTTACCCTTGAAATCCGGGTAATGCATTTCGCTGACCATCACCCATGCCAATACCAGCGTCAGCACCCAGGTAAGATACACCGGCAACGGCGCATCCGACAGCACATAGGTCGCGGCCAAACATCCCGTTGTCGGGATCGGCATCCCCATGAAAAAGCCGTGCACCACATCCGTATTAATATTGAAACGAGCTAAGCGCATCGCGCCACAGACCGCTAAAAGCACAGCGGCAATCGCTCCCAAACCGAACGGCATGAGCGCCATTTGCCAAGTATAGAGCAAAACGGCCGGCGCCACACCGAACGATACCACATCACATAATGAGTCCAACTCTTTACCGAAATCTCCGGCTACGCCGAACGCACGAGCTACCCGCCCGTCCAAACCGTCCGCCACTGCCGCGAGCAAAATCGCCCAGCCAGCCGCGTTGAAATTCCCCTGCACGGTAAACATCAACGACAGTGTCCCCATGGCAATATTCAAAGCCGTAAAAAGATTCGGTATCCATTCTTTACGCATCTACTATTCTCCCGATAACAGTTTCGCCGCCGCGCACACGATCCCCTTTTTTTACGCAAACAGCCACATTTTTCGGCATAAACACTTCCGTGCACGAACCGAACTTGATCATTCCGTATAACTCGCCTTTACCCAACCGATCGCCCAGTTTTTTCCAGGATACGATCCGGCGCGCTAAAAGGCCCGCAATCTGCGTAACGACAATCGAAATTCGTTCGTTTTCAAGACCGATCGTGTGGCGTTCGTTTTCATAACCTACACTTTTTTGAAACGCGGGGCGAAAACCGCCGCAGGTGTATTGACGAAACTTAATATCGCCCGCCATCGGACTGCGATTGACATGCACATCAAATACGGATAAAAAAATCGTAACTTTATAACAGGGCGCACCCAAAAACAACTCTTCCTCTACTTCTTCGACCCGCATCACGGTGCCGTCCGCCGGTGACACAAGCACGTCGGGGTCACGCGGCACATTTCGCCGGGGCGAACGAAAGAAGAAGGTGAAAAAAAGCGCAAATAGAAACGGTAACAAGGCCCAGTGCCATGATATCAGTAACCCTGTCAGGAGCGCGACGAAAAGAGCTCCCCCGATAAAGGGATAGCCTTCTTTCACGATCGTGATCTGTGACAATATTATTTCCCCCTTCGGTTGGCGGAACGTTTCACCTGCCACATAAATTGCGGCAACGCTCCCATCCGCCGTAACCGGGACGGTTGAAGAGCCAAACGATACAACCATTCCAAGCGATTTTTTTGCCAGAAAAGCGGCGCTCGTTTTAATCGACCGGAAAGCACATCAAAAGAACCGCCCACACCGAGCGATACAATACCCGGCAATTGCGGCCGCATCCGCGTCAGCCAATACTCCTGTTTCGGAACGCCGAGGCCCGCGAATAAAAGCTGCGCGCCGCTTTCCCGTATGTCCGCGGCAATCGTGTCATTTTCCGACGCGGCAAAATAGCCGTCCCGCACGCCGACGATCGGCAGCGTGCCGAAACGGCTTTCCAGCCGCTGCGCCGCTTCGGCGGCGACGTCGGGCGCGCCGCCGAAGAAATACATCTTGGTCCCCGTTTGCGCCGCGCGTTCCACGAGCGCGGTCATAAAGTCAATCCCCGCTACGCGCGCCGGAAAATGCTTATGGAGCTGTTCACCGGCCCAAACAATTCCCGCCCCGTCCGCAAGCACCATATCCGCCGCGGCCAATACCTGACCGAACGCGGGATCTTTATACGCGCGCATGACCATTTCCGCATTCGCGGTGGCGATGAATTTCGTTTCCTTTTGCGCGAGCCAAGTGTCCACCTGCGCGACAGCGGTTTCGAGTGTGAGGGCGTCAATGGCAACGCCCAGAATCGAATGCCGTTCCCACTGCATGGCAGGCACCTTAATTCATACTGTAGTTCGGCGCTTCTTTGGTGATATTTATATCATGCGGATGACTTTCAATCAGTCCCGCATTGGTAATGCGCACAAACTTGGTTTCCGAACGCATGGCTTCCAGATCTTTCGCGCCGCAGTAACCCATGCTGGCGCGCAGACCGCCGACCATCTGGTAAATTGAATCCGCCACCGTGCCTTTGTACGGTACGCGGCCTTCGATACCTTCCGGCACCAATTTGTCCATGTTTTCCTGGAAGTAGCGATCTTTGCTGCCTGCTTTCATCGCGCCGAGCGAGCCCATGCCGCGGTACACTTTGTACGAACGGCCCTGGTAAATTACCGTTTCGCCCGGGCTTTCCTGCGTGCCCGCCAAAAGGTTGCCGAGCATGACGACGCTGGCTCCGGCCGCTAAGGCTTTAGCCATGTCGCCCGAGTATTTGATGCCGCCGTCGGCGATGACCGGCACATGGTAACGCGCTGCCACCCGACTGCAGTCATAAACCGCTGTAATCTGCGGTACACCGATACCGGCGATGACACGGGTCGTGCAAATCGAACCCGGTCCAATACCGACTTTAACCGCATCCGCGCCAGCTTCGATCAATGCTTCAGTCGCCTCGCCGGTCGCTACGTTGCCCGCGATCAGATTGGTGTGCGGGAATGCTTCGCGCAAGTTTTTGACCGCGCGAATAACGCCCGCGGAGTGACCGTGCGCCGTATCGACAATGAGCACATCCACATTGGCGCGCACCAATGCTTCCGCACGTTCCAGCATATCTTTGCCGACACCGATAGCGGCCGCCGCCAGCAGACGACCGTTGCCGTCTTTCGCAGAATTCGGATATTTTTTCGTTTTTTCGATATCTTTAATCGTGATCAGTCCGCGCAGATTGCCGGCACCGTCTACCAGCGGCAATTTTTCGATGCGGTGCTGCCATAACAGACGTTTCGCATCTTCCAATGACGTTCCTTCCGGCGCGGTGACCAGACCTTCTTTCGTCATCACTTCGCCGATTTTTTTCGACATGTCGGTTTCAAAACGCATGTCGCGGTTCGTGATAATGCCGACGAGCTTGCCGTCCACGGTAACCGGCACGCCCGAAATACGGTAGCGCGCCATCAGGTCTTCCGCGTCCTGCAGCAGGTTGTCCGGTCCGAGGTAAATCGGATCGACAATGATGCCGTGTTCGGAACGTTTGACTTTGTCCACTTCCCGCGCCTGTTCATCAATCGTCATATTTTTATGAATGACGCCGATGCCGCCTTCACGCGCCATCGCAATCGCCATGCCCGATTCGGTGACGGTATCCATGCCCGCGCTCATAATCGGAATATTCAAATGAATCTCTTTGGTCAGCCATGTGTCCACTTTGACATCGCGCGGCAGTACATCCGATGCCCCCGGTATCAGCAGCACGTCGTCAAAAGTCAGACCTTCTTTTTGAAATTTTTCGTCCATCATCGCACGCTCCCTCTCCATCAGTCGCGGTCGGCGCGTAAAACGCCGCCCTCGGCGAGATCTTCTTTCGTCAGTGTATGGAAAACAATTTTAACATTTTGGGCCGGACAGCCCAATTCGGCAACCGCCGCATCCGTTACTTTTTTCACAAAGGCGCGTTTTTGCTCCACTTTGCGCCCGGCGAGCAAATGCACATGAATGACAGGCATAAGATTCCTCCGTATCGTTAATTTGTTTTCTCCTATATTTTATCTATTATAGCATACCGAGAGCACTTTACTCACATTTTCTGCCCATCCCGAGTGGACAATTTTACGGTATTTGTCCGTTGGCGACATCGGCTATCTAAAAAAGTCGCCGGCGGCGACTTTTTCAGTTTTATTTTTGAGCGATGTCTTGTCCCAACTTGCGACAGGAGGCCAATCCCTCATCATCCGGCGTGCCTTGGCAGTGTAGCGGCGGCGCCACAAGCTCCGCGCCGGCATCACTGAGTTCCTGCACCCACTTGGTCAGCCATTCTCCATGCGACCAGCCGCACGAACCGAAAACAGCGACATGTTTACCGGCGAGTTTCGGATACAGTTCCTGCATGAACGGTACCACTTCCCCGTCTTCCAATTCTTCGATGCCCATGGCGGGGCAGCCCAAAATCAGCCGATCGGCCTGCAATGCTTCTTCCGGCGTAGTATCGGCATACGTCGTCAGGGTAATGTCGGCGCCGGCATCCCGTGCGCCGAGCGCGATCTCTTCCGCCATCTGCTCCGTGTTACCTGTGTTCGTCCAATAAATAACAGCTACTTTCATAGGCTCCTCCTCAGATAGAAAAACGCCACGTAAACGTGGCGTTCGTTTAGGCGTTTGCTAACGCTTCACCGAGTTGGCGGCAGGCTTCGAGCGCTTCATCATCGGGATACGCGTACGCTTTAACCGGATCCGCGACAATATCCGCGCCGGTTTCGGCAACACGACCGGCCCAGTCGTCCATCCACTGACCGTCGTTCCATGCATACGAACCGAAAAGCGCTACTTTTTTGCCGGCGAGATGTCCGGCGAGTTCTTCATAAAACGGTTCAAAATCGTATTCTTCGAGCTGTTCCGAACCCATGGCCGGACAGCCGAGCGCAATATAATCAAATGCGGCAATATCGTCCGCGGTAACGTCGGTCACGAAAGAAAGTTGCGTTTCCGCGCCCGCCGCTTTGGCGCCTTCGTCGATCGCATTCGCCATCGCTTCGGTGTTGCCTGATCCCGTCCAATACACAATTGCTATATTAGCCATAATATGCCTCCTTTAAGATGCCGTATATTTATCTGCTTTACTACGCCTATCATAACGACAGTGCCTGTCCTTGTCAATCGGAATCAATGCCACGCGCCAAGCGCCTGCGTCAATCGGGCAAGCCATTCTTTTTGACGGTCGTCGGCGCTGATTAAGACCGCATACACCTGACCGTTTTTCTTAAAAAGTTCGGCATGGGTGATTTCGCGGTAAAGAATACCTTTTTCCATACGACTTGTCGTCCACGTCGCCGTGTAAACTCGATTTCCTTTGGTCGGCATGAACTCGACAGTTTCCGCGCGGTCGGGAATCGCGGGAATGACTTCGCGGTTCCAGTACGCCGCCGCTTCATCAAGCGTCATTTGTTGCGTCATGGAGTTTCGTTGCAAGCGATCCCGTTGCGCGTCGGAAGCGTTCCGATCCGACGGTTTCGCGTCGCGACGATACACGACCAAATTGCGCGTATTCGCCAAGCGATCCCTTTGCTCGGGAACTTGGTAATGCGCGCTTTGCTCTTTCTGTACCGGGCGGTAAGCCGGATGCGTCCGATCATACCGCGACGTCACCGCGCGTTCCTGCGGAATCACGGCGAGTGACGCGTACGCGAAAGCGGCCCGATTCTGTCGTACCAGCAGGTAGTAATGGCCGTTTTTAAATCCTTTATCCTTGTAAAAAGCGGAGATTTTCGTCGCATCATGCGACCCGCGCACCGATACTTCTCCCGCCACCTGCGTCGTGTCTGCGGGAAGCGTCCATTTCCCCAGCGACGGCACGACCGCGTCCGCGGCCATGGCCGTATATCCCGAAACGAGTACGGCAAGCGCGGCGGCGATCCATAATTGTTTCATGACGTCTCCCTTCTTACTTGGCCTGCTTTTCTTTTTGTTTTTGCAATTTCGCCCAGGTGTCGCGCAAACCGACAATGCGATTCACGACGAGATGCTCTTCGGTCGTATCCGGATCAATGACAAAATATCCCTGGCGCATGAATTGGAAACGCGCTCCCACGGGATAGTCCAAAATCGCGGGCTCCGCGACCGCCTGTTTCACGACCAACGAATCCGGATTGGCTTTTTCGACGAAGTCGCGGCCGTCATCGGTATCGTCTTGCGCGAAGAGATAGTCATACAAGCGGGCTTCGACAGGTACCGCCGTATGCCTTTCCACCCAATGCACGACGCCTTTCACCTTGCGGTTGCTGCCGGGCGAACCGCTCTTGGAATCAGGATCATAGGTGCACTTCAATTCAATGATTTCGCCGTTCTCATCTTTGACGACTTCCTCACAGCGAATAATGTAGGCGTTGCGCAAACGCACTTCACGACCCGGCGCCAGACGGAAGAATTTTTTCACCGGTTCTTCCATAAAGTCGGCCCGTTCGATATACAATTCACGCGAAAACGGCACCATGCGTTCGCCCATGTCCGGCGCGTCCTGGTTATTGGCGATCGGCAGTTCTTCGGTTTGCCCTTCCGGATAGTTGACGAGCGTAATTTTAAGCGGATCGAGCACCGTCATCAGACGCGGCGCTTTATTTTTCAAATCTTCGCGAATGCAGAATTCGAGCAGACTGATATCCACCATGCTGTCGTTTTTCGCGACCCCGATGCGCTCGCAGAAATCCCGCAACGCTTCCGGCGTGTAGCCGCGGCGGCGGATCCCCGAGATCGTCGGCATGCGCGGATCGTCCCAGCCGCTGACGATGTGTTCTTCCACCAGCCGACGCAGTTTGCGTTTGCTGGTAATCATCGTAGTAACATTCAGTCGGGCGAATTCAATCTGCCGCGGATGCTCCGGATCCGGCCAGCTTTCCAAGACCCAGTTATAGAGCGGACGATGCGCTTCAAATTCCAGCGTGCAGACCGAATGCGTGATCCGTTCGATCGCGTCCGATACCGGATGCGCGAAATCGTACATCGGATAGATGCACCAGGTATCGCCGGTGCGATGATGCGTCACGTGCAAAATCCGGTACAGCACGGGGTCCCGCATCACGAGGTTCGGCGACGCCATGTCGATCTTGGCGCGCAATACTTTTTCGCCGTCGGCGTAGCGCCCCTCTTTCATTTCCTCAAATAAACGCAAGCTTTCTTCGATCGAACGGTTACGGTACGGACTTTCCTTGCCCGGCGTATTGAAATCGCCGCGGTACTCGCGGATTTCATCGCCCGAAAGATCATCCACGTACGCTTTGCCTTCGCGGATCAGCTGCACGGCGTATTCGTACATTTGCGGGAAATAATCCGAGGCGAAACGCACCTCACCGTCCCACCGGAAACCGAGCCAATGCACGTCTTCTTCGATCGATTCGACGTACTCCACATCTTCTTTGGTCGGATTCGTATCGTCAAAGCGCAAGTTGGTTTTACCCTGATACTTTTCTCCCAGACCGAAATTCAAGCAAATGCTTTTCGCGTGACCGATATGCAAATACCCGTTCGGTTCCGGCGGAAAGCGCGTATGTACCCGATTATCGGTATACACATTTTTCGCGATATCCGCATTGATCTCCGCTTCAATAAAATTGCTGCTGGCCACTTCCGGCGTCTTCGTCTCCGTCATAATCTCCTCCTGCCGACAAACACTCCGTCTGCCGTTCTTACGTTCTTATATGTATCTTTTATTTTACCACACTCTTTGCCGATCTGCGCCGTGGTATAATCAGCGTACAGAAAGGATGATACTATGTTACGAATTGTGAGCTTTTCCTACCGCGGTTTGCCCGAATGGGGCATCGTGACCGCTGACGGCGCCCACATCTTGCGCGCCGCCGAGTTGGAAGAAGCATTATTCATACCGCTCCCCGCGACCGTCGCCGAATTGGTGGCGAACGGTCCCGAAGGTCTCGTGATTTTACAAAGCGCGCTCACGCAAAAGGAGGAAAATGAAGCGCTCGCGCTGACGCCGCTCGCCTTTGACGAGGTGACTTGGGACGTGCCGCTTCTGCCGATCCGCAATCTGTTTTGCGTCGGCCAAAATTACGCCGCGCACGTCAGCGAATTTTCCGGACAGGACACGCCGCTTCCGTCAGCACCCGTGTATTTTACGAAAGCGACGACGACCGTGTTGCCGCATTTAGCGCCCCTGCCGCGTCATGCCGACGTAACAAAGGCGCTGGATTACGAAGGCGAACTGGCCGTCATCATCGGTCAGACAACGCAACAGGTCGACAGCGCGCAAGCGCTCGATCACGTGTTCGGCTACACGATCGCCTGCGACGTCACCGCGCGCGATTTGCAAAGCGAACGCGGCCAATGGTTCTTGGGTAAAAGTCTTGACGGCAGCTGTCCGCTCGGTCCCGCGATTTTGGTCGGCACGCCGGACGAGCCGTTCCACCTGACCACGAAAGTCAACGGCGAATTGCGCCAAGCGGCGACAACGGATGAAATGCTCTTTTCCGTCGCGCAGCTGATCGCTGATCTTTCGCAGAGCGTCACCCTGCTCCCGGGCGATATTCTTTTAACGGGCACGCCCGCCGGTGTCGGTAAAGGCTTCACGCCGCCGCGCTATTTACAATCGGGCGACACGATCGAAATCACCATTGACGGGATCGGCACGCTGCAAAATACGGTACAATAATTTCCCACGAAAAAAAGCGGCTCACGCCGCTTTTTTATTGCCTTTATTTGGCCAACTCCGCCGCTCGTTCGATCGGATATCGAAACGCGGGCGGGATCAAATCTTCATCCAGATATTGCGCCAGCAAGCGACCGACCAACACCCCTTTATTGCTGTAAAACCACGCGAAATAGTAAAACCGTCGGCCCTCTTCATCGCGTCCCCCGATGCTTTTCAGCTTGCGCGACTGGAACATGCGTTTCGGATCCGGTTTCCATTTACTCACGGCGCGCTTAACCATGTCCTTGTACACGAAATCGTCGCCTTCCGCCAATTCGTGCACCACCTGGTACAACACGTCCCATTTATTTTTCCGTGAGATATGCTCGACGATATCCAACTCCAAACAAATTTCATCCGTAAAGAAAATATTTTCACCGCGCGGCGTCTTCATCTTGACGTCTCTGTCATAGAGCGACACCGTGCCGAGATGAAAGCGCTCGAAAAGCTGCGCGATCTTGACAATCGAGCTTTCGCCGCGCGCGTTGACCAGACAGACACCGAGAAAGTCAAAATGGTAACCGAGCGTTTTGGCGAAACCGGCGAACGCGCCGTACTCCGTCTCCCCTTCCACGATCAACACCGAACGGGCGAATAACGCTTCTTTCACTTCGGGGAAATGCATGATCAGGTGTTTTTCCACCCCCGGCTCGAAGCTGAATTCCGCGCCGTTGGCCGCGCGAACTTCCCCCGTCTTATCACGGTACAAACGTAAAATATAGCGGTAATCGTCAATCAGGCAATCCGTCGAGTTGGTGACGATGAACAGCTGTCCTTCCAGTCCGTCAATGCCGAGAAAACGCTGAAAGAGTTCACACATCAGCGGACTTTCATTCGCCAAAATGCCGCGGTAAAATTCAATCAACGTGCGCTGGCGATACGGGTGCTGATGAATTTCCGGCTCGTCGATACCGATAATGAGCGGCAGATACTTGCGGCCTTTGTCATCGACAATCAAATAATCCCGAAACGGTTCCCGCGGGTCATCATTGAGCATCATCAATTCGCGCAACATCTGAAAGCCCGTCAGCATCAGCATGCGGAACGTATCGTCCGTGTCGCGTTCCGAACCGTCGGACTCCGTCAGATAATCCACCCAGGTATCCAGCGAATCGGACAGACGATCAATCGCCGCGACATCCGCGCCGGAATGTTTCGCCATATCGTGCAGAATCGAACGCAGACGCTCGCCCTCTTCGGCGATGAATTGACCTAAAATATCACGCAGATCGGCGCGCGCCTCTTCACTGAGTTCGTTGCGCTGCATGCCCGTCGGCAAGTGCGTCAGATAGCGCACGGATTGCTTCCAGTCTTCGGGAAGCACCTCATGATGTTCGAGATTGCTCATGGTGAACGTTTCTGCCTCGGGCTCCTGCGACACCTGCAACCGCAACACTCCGTCCGCGTCGTCAAGCGGTTTCCCGTTGATCACCAGCTGGCGCCGATGCTCCATCTGCAAAGCGATAAACACGCGGATCGGTTTATCTTTATCGCGAAAATCGTCCGCGTCAAAACCTTTTTTCTCGTGCAAAGTTTCAAGTATTTTCAAAAAATTGGTCTTGCCGATATTATGCGAGCCGACCAAATAATTTTGCGTGCTGTCAAAAACCATCCGCACGTGGCGAAAGGTACGGTAATTTTCAATTTCCATACTGACGATATGCAAATCCGTCACCTCCCCAACTGTCAATTGCATTATAGCGTATTCCCTATCCGCATGCATAAATAGCCAAAAAGAAATGACACCTCCATTTTGAAAATTTGTTATAATTAAAACTACAACTTTACATGTACATCATGCTTTCATAGGAAAGGATTGAATCATTATGACAACAACCACTATTCGCGTCGGCATCGTCGGCTACGGCAATATCGCGCGCGGTGCGGAAATCGCGTTGCAGTCGGCCGACGACATGGAACTCGTCGCCATTTTTTCCCGCCGTTCCGGCATCACTTCGGCAAGCGGCACGCCGGTCTTCACCATGGATCAGATCCCCTCGTTTCAAGACAAAATCGATGTGATGATCCTCTGCGGCGGCTCCGCCAATGATCTCATGGAACAGGGGCTGGAAATCGGCCGCTACTTCCACGTCATCGACAGCTTCGACACGCACGCCAAGATTGAAGAACATTTCACCGGTATGGATCGCGTCGCCAAAGCGGCGGGCAAGGTAGCGCTCATCTCCATGGGTTGGGATCCTGGTCTCTTCTCGCTGATGCGTCTTTTGGGCGAAGCCGCTTTACCGCATGGTAAAAACTACACCTTCTGGGGCCGCGGCATCAGCCAGGGTCACTCCAACGCGATCCGCCGCATTGCGGGCGTCGCCGATGCCAAACAATACACCGTTCCCAAGGAAGAATACCTCGAACGCGCGCGCAACGGTGAAATGAGCGACTTCACGGCGCAAGAATCGCATTTGCGCGAATGCTACGTCGTTTTGGAAGACGGCGCGGACCAGGCGCGGGTCGAAAACGAAATCCGCCACCTCAAAAATTATTTTGAAGGCTATGAAACGGAAATTCATTTCATTTCGCAGGAAGAACTCGATCGCGACCACGCCGCGATGCCGCACGGCGGCTTCGTTCTGCGCGTCGGCGAAACACAGCCGCAGGAAGCGCAAGTCATGGAATACAACCTGCGCCTGGCGAGCAATCCGAACTTCACCTCCAGCGTCATCGTCGCCTACACGCGCGCGCTGATGCGCATGGCCGCGGAAGGCAAAACCGGCTGCATCACCATCTTCGATGTGCCGCCGGCCTACCTGCTCGCGAAAACTCCGGAAGAAATTCGCCACCTGCTGTAATACGCAAACAAAAAAGAGAACCGCTCGGTTCTCTTTTTTATTGCGTTTATTTTTCCGCGTCGTTCCGCTCGCCTTCTTCTTGCGCTTGGCGCGCGGCGTCCCGCTGATCTTTTTTGCGTTTCCACCACCACAGTCCGCCGTAGACGATTGTGATGCCGGCGATCATCACCATGAGGCGCGTCTGATTTTCCGAGGCGAGAACGACGTCGTGTCCGACGACGACTTCAATCGCGACGGAAGGCAGCTTGCCCAAGGCCGTGCCGATCAGGTAATCGCGATAGCTGATACGGGAAAGCGCGCCGAGCGCCGTCACCAGTCCGTTCGGCGAGTACGGCACGGCGCGAGCGATCAGCATCGCCCACATGGTCGAGTACGAGTCCAGTTTGGTGAGCATTTTATTGTGCTCGATGACGCGTTTCGCCATGTCGCGAAAAATCGTGCGCATCAGCCAAAACGAGATCAGCACGCCCACCGTTTCACCGGCCCAGGAAATCAGAATGCCGAGCCAAATGCCGAAAATAAGTCCGTTGGCGGCCGACAGAAAAATGGAGGGCAAAAAGCCGACAATATTGATGATGACATCGATGAAAAAGCTGACGGCCATCGCCCATACGCCGAAGCCGCGCAGGTATTCCACCGTGCCGTGAAAGTCGCCGACCATGGAAAGGTGCCAGATCGTGCCGTAAAATGTCGGATCCAGAAGATGGATCCCACTCAGGATCGCGAGCAGAAATACGACCAGTCCCCATTTGAGACGGCGCTCTTCCGCTTCGCTCCACTGCGTATGTTGCCTGTTAATTTTCATTATGCTCCGTCATTGCGGCGATCGTCTCGCGCACAACGTTCTGTAAGTCTTCTTTCTCCACGCTCTCATGAAAGCGCGGTTGTTTTTTGCGTAGATGGAAAAACTGAATCGGTAGCGGCAAGCTGGAAATATTGGCGATTTGCCACATGCGATCGAAATCATCGGTCGCGTCTTTGGTGTCGAGTTTCAACGCTTGCGCGACGGTGTCGGGGAATTTATACGGATGCGCCGTGGAAATAATGACCAACAGTCGCCCGTCGCGTTCCTCTTGCAACTGATCGCTCACGCCGACCGCCACTGCCGTGTGCGGGTCCATCAGGTAGCCGTGTTCTTTGTGCATGCGGCCCATGAGGCGAACCGTCTCTTCATCGTCCACCCAGCCGCAGAGGAAATCATCCGCCTTCGCCATGACATCTTGCGGCAATGTAAAGCTACCGTTTGCGCGGAGTTCTTCGAGGTATTTCTCCGTCGCGCGCGCATCGCCGTCCAGCAAGTAGTAAATAAAACGTTCCAAGTTCGACGAAATCAAAATGTCCATCGAGGGCGAATGCGTCGCGTGAAATTCGCGACGGCGATCGTAAGTGCCCGTACGGAAAAAGTCGGTCAAGACATGATTTTCGTTCGATGCGCAAATCAGTTTCGCGATCGGCACGCCCAATCGTTTCGCGAGGTAACCCGCCAAAATATTGCCGAAGTTGCCGGTCGGCACGCACACGTCAAACGCTTCGCCTTTTTTGATCTCGCCCGCTTTGACGAGTTCCGCGTAGGTGCGGATATAGTACACGATCTGCGGCAATAAACGTCCGATATTGATCGAATTGGCGCTGGAAAACGCCACGCCGTGGTCCTTGGCGTAGGCGCGCAGGTCCGGATCTTCAAACGCCGCTTTGACGAATGTCTGCGCGTCGTCAAAATTACCTTCGACGCCGTACACGTGCACGTTTTCTCCCGCTTGGGTCTGCATCTGCCATTTTTGCACGGGGCTGACGCCGTGTTCCGGATAAAACACCACGATTTCCGTTCCCGGCACGTCTTGGAATCCGGCCAACGCGGCTTTGCCCGTGTCGCCGCTGGTCGCGGTCAGGATCAAGGTCGTTTCCGTACGTCCGAGTTTTTCCTTGGCGGCCTGCAGTAAATGAGGAAATAAGGACAACGCCATGTCTTTGAACGCCAGCGTCCGGCCATGGAACAGTTCCGTGAAGTAACGTTTTTCACCGACTTTGCGCACGCGAATAATCCCCGGCATATTGAATGTTCCGTTGTATGCCTTGCGGCATAAAGTCAACAGTTCTTCTTTGTCCCAGTCGGTAAAAAACAACGCCAACACTTCGGCGGCGAGTTCCGCGTATGTCAGATCCGCCGTTGCTTCCCAGTCCTCACGCGGCGCCGGTAAATATTCCGGAACGTACAGTCCCCCATCCGGTGCCAGACCCGAAACAAGAGCTTCCGCGGCGGTAACGGACGGAGCGCGCCCGCGCGTACTGACAAACTTCATGGTATTCATCTCCTTTGGCTTACGCCCAACATGCCCAAACGGCATAACTCGGCCTTATAGCCGCGATTTATATGCATAATTTAGTACCTATTATACCATATGCGCAGATGCGTCAAGCGCGGCGCCCCTGACAAAAAAACCGCGTTTCGGTACAATATAATACACAGAGGAGGGATACCATGTCCATGATCGGTACCAAGGGAAGCTTTACTTGCGTCATTGCCGCCACGGATACGGCCGCGGCCGTCGGCAGCGGCACCGTCGACGTGTGCGCGACGCCCGTCATCGCCGCCGCGATGGAGGCGGCCGCCGTCGCCGCGCTGGCGCCGCACCTGAATGATGACGAAACCACGGTCGGCACGCGCATTTCTCTCACGCATACCGCGCCCAGCGTTGTCGGAATGACGCTGACCGCCTGCGCGGAAATCACGTCGCACACCGGACGGCAGTACGAATTTACCGTGACGGTGCGTGACGAGATCGGCGTCGTCGCTGCGGGCACGCACACGCGCGTCCTGGTGAATACGTCTTGTTTTTTAGCCAACGCCGATGCACGATCGCGCAAGTAAGCAACAAAAAAGATCCTCCGTGGAGGATCTTTTTTAGCGTCCGCGTTTCAGTGTGAAATACGTCACTTCACGATCGCAAAATACACGCAGCGGCATCCATCCGCCCGCGCCGCGACTGACGTAACCGACGCTTGCGCCGCGCGTAAACAGGCCGCGATTGTAGGGATACATCAGCGGAAATGTCTGCCCGGCGAGACCGAATTGCATGCCGTGCGTATGCCCTGCCAGCGTCAGCTCAACATGACGCGTCAAACCTTCTTCCAAAAATTGCGGGTGGTGCGCCAGCAAGATCACAAAAGCATGTTCCGGAATACCCGCCATGGCCTGATCCGTATATTCTTTGGCTTGCGCTTTCAAGTTCTCGCCGCGACCGAACGGAAAATCCACGCCGGCCACGTAGATGGTAGCGCCGTCGCGGGAAAGCGTGGCGTGTTCATTTTTCAAGACGCGAATATCGGATTGCGCAAGGTAGTCCGCGATCAGCGGCTGGTCGCGGAAGTATTCGTGATTGCCCCACACGTAATCGATGCCGAGTCGGAAATTCGGCGCTTTTTCTTTCAACAGTTCCTGCAAGGCCGGAAGTTCCCGCACGTCATCAATCAAGTCGCCGCCTAAAACGATGTAATCCACTTCATCTCGTTCCGCCTGTTCCAAGATCTCCGCCAGATCACTGACATGGTAGTACGGCCCGATGTGCAAATCGGTAATGAGCGCGATTTTAGTCCCATCAAATTGATACGGCAAACTCGTGTAGCGCAATTCTTTCGTTTCATAGTCCAAATGTTCGCTACCGTAAAGACCCGCGCCGATCATAACGACAGCGCCGATCATAATGAACGCACTAAGCGTCGCCCAAAGTCCCCTTTTTCCGCCGAGTAATGAAATGATACGCACAATGAGCAGCGGCACCGCCGCGGCGATCTGCCAGATCAGCCAGGAGACGCTGAGCAATGCCAGAAAACGACCGAGCGCGCCGGCGAAGGTGGTCAAATATAAATCCGCGTAAAAAAAGTAGTAGGCGGCTGCCAGCCACGAGATGCTTAGAAAGCTGCCGAAAAGCGTGTACCGATTCATCCTCCACAGAGCCGCCAGACACGCGGAATTTATAAAAGACACGATAAAAGAAATTGTCAATAAAGCCAGTAAAATAAAGTTTGCTCGAGCCATTTTTAATTACCGATCCCGATCTAAAATATATGTCGCCAACTTGGCATGCGGCCCCGCCATAGGAAGCGTTACAAATTCGTCCGGCCGCACCCAGCGAAAATCCCCCGCTAACGTTGACGGCGGCGTCGCGCGGTACGCGCGTAATTCCCAAATACGATGCGAAAACACATGCTTATGCCGCCAAAACCATTGCTTGGACTGCGGCGGATACTGCGCGAACAGTTCCTCTTTCGCGGCCGTCAATGTCCGCGCCAACTGTTGCGGAAACTGCCACATGCCGGCGAGCATGCCTTCTTCCGGTCGCCGTTCCAATAAAAACGCACCGTCGCGAGCGACCACGGCGACGGCGGCATACCATTTTTGTTGCTGCGTTTTTTTCGACGTACGGGCAAGGTGTCCGTCTGCCCAGTCTGATAGGCCACGCACTCCTCGCGCAAAGGGCACTGACCGCACCGCGGCGCTCGCGGAATACAGACCAGCGCGCCGAAATCCATCAACGCTTCGTTAAATGCCTGCGGCCGATCCGCGGGCAATGCTTCCGCGACAAGTTTCGTCACTTCACGATGCACGGGCGCGTCCAAAATATTATCCGTGATGCCGTACAGTCGGGCGAATACGCGCAGGACATTGCCGTCAACCGCCGGTTCCGGTTTGTTAAAAGCGAGCGAGCGGATCGCTCCCATCACGTACGGACCGACGCCGGGCAACGCCAGCAGTTCGTCACGCCCGGACGGAATTTCGCCGTCGTATCGCGCTTGGACTTCCTGCATCGCCTGCTGCAAAAGACGAGCGCGCCGGTAATAGCCGAGCCCTTGCCAAGCATGCAGAACGTCTTCCGTAGAAGCCTGCGCCACCGTCTCCGGCGTCGGAAATTTCTCCAGCCAGTTCGTGTAGTAGGCTCGCACCGCCTCCACGCGCGTCTGCTGCAACATAATTTCCGATACCCAAGTGCGGTACGGCGTTCGCTCTTCCCGCCAGGGAAGCTCCCGACCGTTGACTTTGAACCAGTCCAGCAGTTTTTCAACCCAGGTCGTCACGTAAACTCTCCCGCTCGACTTCGCGCAATTCAAACGCGATGATTTCTTCCTGATCCTCGGCGAATAAAATCATGCCTTTAATCGCATGCCCCGCGAAAAGCTGCGGTAGCCAGAGATGGTCTCCCGACCACATCTCTTCATAAGGCACGGCGTTCGGATAAAACCACTCCGGCTCCATTTCTTCCGTCGGTTTTGGCATCCCTTCGTAAAGCTCCGCGATATAAATCGTCGCCGGATGATTGAGTTCCGGATGGTCTTCAAAACGAAATAGCAAATGCCCCGTCAATACGAGATGTTCCGGGTGGACAATGAGCCCCGATTCTTCCTGCAGTTCACGCGCCGCCGCTTGGCGCAGACTTTCTCCCGAGCGCACTTTACCGCCGAAACCGTTCCATTTGTCGACGCCGAAACCGCGGCGTTTTTTGCCTAAAAGAACGGCCCCGTCATCGCGCCGTACAAACACCAACGTTGTCGGTTTCATCGCTTACGGCCTCCGGCATGCTGCGAAAGAAACGCGGCCACCGATTTATCTTCCGCGATGCCTTTCAGCAAGGTTTGCTCCGAATTTTCCATATGCCGTACCGCGATTTTGCGGGCGCGCGTCGCGTTGTGTTCGGCGATGGCTTCGACCAAATCGCGATGCTCCTGCCATGTATCCTGCAACCGCCCCGGATAATGCAGCGATACGGAGCGGAAACGCGTCAACATTTCCCGTAAGTTATTGATGATTTCGATCAGGCGATTATTGCGGCTGGCCGTATACAGAATTTGATGAAATTTAATATCCGTCTCGATAATACGGTCAATTTCCCCGTTCTCGATGTAATCGCCGATTTCCACGAGCAGGCGTTCGAGCTCTTCGAGTTCTTCCTCCGTGATGCGTTCCGCCGCCAAACCGGCTGCGAGTTCTTCGAGCGCCGTGCGGATTTCAAACACTTGGGAAATATCTTTCAGCGAAATGTCCGCGACATAGGTGCCGCGCCGCGGAATCATCACCACAAAACCTTCCGCTTCCAGTTCGCGCACCGCTTCGCGAATCGGCGTGCGCGAAACGCCGAGTTCATCCGCCAGCTGTAATTCCATCAGGCGCTCACCGGGTTGTAAAGTACCGTTTTGAATGGCTGTGCGCAATGTTTCCGCGACGAGTTCACGCAACGGGCGATACGCGTCCAAGTGGATCGGCGCCAACCGTTCATGCGTTCGTTTTTTCATCGATAACCGCCCCTCGTTTTAACTTGATAACTGCGCCAACCGCGCTGTTCCCGTTCGATTTGCCGCATCACGAAATACGCTTCGCGAGCCGTCGGCACCACCACGAAAAAGGCCGCGCCGGAGCCTGTCAGTGAATACGGGTAGCGCAGATCGCGCAAAAATTTTGAAAGCTCCTGTAACTTCGGTTCCGTCGGCGCAAGCAGCGCCAAAAAATCATTGCCCAAACGTCGCCATACCATCTCTGGCCGTTGTCCCAATGCCGCGACCACGCCAGTCACATCGACTGTTCCCGCGAACGGCGTCGTATCGTAACGCGCGTACGCCTGCGCGCTTGCCACGCTGAGCGGCGGCATGACAATGACCAGGTTCGTTTCGGGCAACTCCGGCAACGGCGTCAGCACATCGCCTTTTTCTCTGCCGCGGGCGCAACCGCCGAAAACGCAAAACGGCACGTCACTCCCGAGTTGCCCCGCCAGCCATAACAGTTCCGCGTCCGTCAAACCGAGTTGCCAAAATCGGTTCAGACCGCGCAACACGGCGGCCGCGTCGCTGGAACCGCCGCCGAGACCGCTGCCCGCCGGAATCCGTTTATTGAGTTGAATCGCCACGCCTCGCCGTTGGCCGACATAACGGCGCACCAGCTGCGCCGCTTCCCATGCCAAATTGCCGGCGCCCAAGGGTAACGATAAATCATTGCAACGAAAAATCAGTTCATCGGCCGGACTGAAAAAAACGGAATCGCTTAACGTGATGGAATGCATCACGGTATCAATATTGTGGTAGCCGTCCACGCGCCGGCCGGTAATGGCAAGCGCCAAATTAATTTTCGCGGGTGCCAATTCTTCCTGCATACAGTCACCTGCCTCTAGCAAAAATCAATCGAATCGTATAAGATGATCTATAAGATATAGGTGTTTCCGGCGCCGTCCGAAAAGGGAGTTGCCGGTAAGTAAATGGTATTTTTTCGATACATCCGTTTCCTATTCAGTATACTCGAATTTAGCGGCGCTTACAATGAGAACGCGCTGAAAGGGGCTTTATGCGCTCATTTCTACACACGCTTTTGATGGTCGCTGTCGGCTGCTTTATTTACGCGGTCGGTTTAAATATGTTTTATATTCCGCACAATTTACTTTCGGGCGGGATCACCGGCGTGGCGGTCACCATTTACTACCTGACCGGCATTTCCTTCGGTATCGCGAACTTGGTCATCAATATCCCGATGATTATTCTGTCGGTGTTGTATCTCGGCAAACGCTTTACTACCATTACGATCTACGGGACGGTCATGATGTCGGTCGCCGTCGATCTGCTCGCGCCGCTCGCGCGAACGATGTACATTCATGAGTCCGTGTTGTCCGCGGTCTTCGGCGGCGTCCTGATCGGCGTCGGCTCGGGTCTGATGTATCGCTACGACGGCAACTCCGGCGGACTGGATGTCGTCGCGGCCATTGTGAAGAAAAAATATTCGCTGGAAATGGGCAGCGTTATCTTCGCCCTTAACGCCTGCATTATGGCGGCGGGCGCGATCATCTTCAACCTGGAGCTCGCGGTCCTGACGCTGGCGGGCATGTACACGCAATCGCTCGTCACCAATAAAGTGGTCATCGGTTTGAACCAACGCAAAACCGCCTATATTGTTTCCGAGCACGCCGATGAAATCGCCGACGCGATCATTCGCGAAGTCGGCCGCGGCGTAACGATTCTCTACGGCGAAGGCGCGTTTACCAAAGGAATGCGCAAAGTCATCTTTGTCGTCATCAATTTGACGCAGATCGCGAAAATCAAAAAGTTGCTTGACGAGATCGATCCGCACGCGTTCATGTTCATTACGCCGACGGCGGATGTCATGGGGCGCGGCTTTACCTCGCCGAAAACGCCTATCATTCCGCAGGAAGCGCAGTACTACCATGATGAATTCGGTCGACTGATCCGCAAGAAAACGCTGTTCCCCACCGAAAAACATCGGGTGCAGATCGCACCGCAAGCGGACAACGACAAAGAGTCGGAGCAAGCGATATCGAAAGAATAAAAATAAAAAAGAATCCCGCTCGGGATTCTTTTTTATTGCTCATTTAACGTTTTCCCGTCACGTACGCCAGTACCTTGGCGTGTATTTCTTCCACCGTCAACAGACGGTCGCCGTCCGTGCAGCGGATCCGCACCCAGCCGTAATGCGGCGCCAAAAGATCGTAGGCGGCATAGCAGCGCGCCAAATATTCACGATCCGCTTCGTGGATGTCGGTCGCTTGCGCGTCCTGATCTTTATTTTGCGCGCGCGCCGCCAATAACTTCTCGGAAACGTCACGCGGAATATCGAGCAAAATGACGAGGTCGGGACGCGGCAATGCAAGCGTGCCGTATTCAAACGCGTCCAGCCATTGCAAAAATTCGCGTTTTTCTTTCGTGCTGCGCAACTTGGTCATCTGATGCACCATGTTGGACGTCACGTAACGATCGGCGACTACCGTGCCACCCGCTTCATAAAACGCGCCCCAGTCGCTTTTATACGACGCGTAACGGTCGACCGCGTACAAGGTGGAGGCCGCGTACGGGCTCACATCATCCGGATGCGCGCCGAATGCACCGGCCAGGTACATGCGCACCGGCCCCGCCGCCGGACTCTCATAGTTCGGAAAGGTGACGCTTTTGACCTGCTCGCCGCGCGCCGCCAGCGCTTCTTTTAACAGCGTCGCCTGCGTGGCTTTCCCGCTGCCGTCAGCGCCTTCGAAAACAATCAAACGTCCTTTCATTTCGCTTCCTCCCGCGCCATTTCCTGCCAACGCTCGGGAGCCATGCCGCTCGCGGCCTGCGTTTTCGTGCGGACAATGGGAAGCTCCAAAACCAGCGGTTCTCGCAACGCGAGTGCCAGCGGATCAAAACTCTCGCCCGGACGCACCGCGGCGCGAAAGGCTTTCCCTTCCCGATCCAGCGGCAAGGTTTTCAGGCGACTGCGAATATTTTCCAGCTCGCTGCGGCTGAGTCCTTTTTCCGTCAGATCCCGCCATTGAAACGCGATGCGCCGTTCCTTAAAAAAGCGTAGCGCGTGTTGCGTGGCGCGATTCTTTTTCGTACCGATAATTTGAATCATTTGTTTTCTCCCACCAGTTCCTGCGCCAGTTTCGCCGCCTGCGCCAATTGCGCCGGTCGAATTTGCGCGAGCGCCTTGCGCAACGACGCGTGCAAAGGATACTCGGCGAGCTCTTCCGGAAGCACCCAACGGTACGCCAAATGTTCAAAGGAAAGAGTCACCTTCTCCGTATCGGAACGGCAAATAAACATGACTCCGGTCAACGGCCGCACAGGATGCCGACGAAAATTCCACAGGCCGACCGGTCCTAAAATATGCACGGTAAGACCGGTTTCCTCTTTGACTTCCCGCCGTAACGCCGCCGCGAAATCTTCGCCGAACTCCAATCCGCCGCCGGGAAATTCCCATGGATGACGGCCGGGACGATCCTTTTTTTGTAAAATTAAAATTCGTCCGCGGTGCCAAATGATCGCCTTAACGGACATGCCCATCGTCCGTTGGCGAGGCTGTTTTCGCTGCATGATTCTCCTTGTAAAAAAACGTCCATGCCGTTCGGCATAGACGTTTCAGGTTACCTGTTACTTGCTATAGTTAGCGACATAATCGGTTCCCAGTCGCACATATTGTTCGAGTACATTCGCCACGCGACGCAACGCCGCGCGATTCAATTGATGTAACGTTCGACCATGAGTGACGGACCGAATGAGCTCGCTGATTTCAAACCCGGTGTAACCGAGTACCGCCAACTGACTTGTCAGGGTATTAATCTTGCTCATGTTCCTACCTCCTTCATGCTTTCGCTACATATGTTCCTTTATGTAGTGGAGATAGTATAACCCAAAATAAGAACAGTTGTCAATTCAGCGCGCGCGTTTGAGCGGGTTGAAACGATTCATCGCCAGATCCATGCCGAGCGTGCAGATGCCGACTGCCGCCTCAGCCGCCTGTTGAACCCCTTCCGCCAGCGCCGCCGCGTCATCTTCCTGCGGACGCGCCAGCACATGATCAATGACGGTCCAGCCGGGTTGCGGCCGACCGATACCGATGCGAACATGCGGAAATTGATCGGTGCCCAAATGCGCAATCACCGATTTCATGCCATTGTGTCCGCCGGCGGACCCTTTGACCCGCAGTCGCAACTGACCGACGGGCAAATCCATATCATCATAAATCACAACTACATCTGCCGGTGAAAGCTTGTAATAGCGCATGAGCGGGCCGACCGCGTCGCCGCTCAAATTCATAAACGTTTGCGGCATGACCAGCATCACCTTTTCACCGTCGACGTTAATCGTCGCGGTATGCGCCTGATGCTCCTCTTTCCAACGCGTCACGCCGTATTTTTCAGCAATCGCCGCGACCGCCATGAAACCGGCGTTATGACGCGTACCGGCGTACTTGCTGCCGGGATTTCCCAAGCCTACAATCAACTGCAAAACAAACCTCTATTTATCAAACAGTTTGCTGACGGAAACATTGTGGAAAATCCGCATGATCGCTTCGCCCAAGAGCGGCGCGACCGAAAGTTGCGTGATATTCGGCAGTTGTTTTTCCGCCGCAACCGGAATCGTATTCGTAATCATAAGTTCTTTAATATTCGACGCCGCCAGACGCTCCGTCGCCGGATCGGTCAGTACCGGATGCGTACAGGCCGCGCGTACGGATTTCGCGCCGAAACGCTGCAATGCTTTCGCGCCTTCCACCAAGGATCCCGCGGTATCGACGATATCATCGACGATAATACAGTTTTTGCCTTCGACGGAACCGATCAGGTTCATGACTTCGGCCACGCCCGGACGCGGACGCCGTTTTTCAATGATCGCAATCGGCGCGCCGACGCGGTCCGCCAAGTCGCGGGCGCGAGTGACGCCGCCTAAGTCGGGCGAAACAATCATCAAATCAGGAATGTCCTGTTTACGGATGTGTTTCGCTAAAATCGAAGCGGCCTTCAAGTGGTCCACAGGAATATCGAAGAATCCCTGAATTTGACCCGCGTGCAGATCAATCGTGACAAGACGGGTAATGCCGGAACGCTGCATGAGATCCGCCACGAGTTTCGCGGTGATCGGTTCACGGCCGCGCGTTTTGCGATCCTGGCGCGCATAACCGTAGTAGGGAACGACCGCGGTGATGTGACGAGCCGAGGCGCGTCGTAACGCGTCCGCCATGATGAACAGTTCCATCAGGTTATCATTGGCGGGCGTACCCGTCGGTTGAATCAGGAAGACATCCGTCCCCCGCACGCTTTCATCAATCATGACCTGGATTTCACCGTTATTGAACCGACCGCAGAATGCTTTGCCGACCGGAATGCCGATATAGTCCGCGACCTCCTGGGCCAATTCCGGATGTGCCGTTCCGGTGAATAACTTCAGTTGTTTTCCTGTTTCGACTGACATGGTGTGATCTCCTTTATTTTGTTTCTTCCGCTTTCTTTACCCAATCTTCTTTGACAAATTGCCGAGCGCGCGCTACGGCGAGCGCCTTTTCCGGAACGTCCTTGGTAATCGTCGAACCCGCGCCGATATACGCGTCGCGGCCGATGACAACCGGCGCTACCAGATTGCTGTTGCAGCCGACGAACGCTCCGTCTTTAATCGTCGTGCGATACTTCTTGTGACCGTCGTAATTCACGGTAATGGTACCGCAGCCGATGTTGACCCCGCCGCCGATATCGCTGTCGCCGAGATAACTCAGATGCGGCAATTTGGTGCCTTCGCCGACGGTGCTGTTTTTCACTTCGACGAAGTTGCCGACTTTGACATGATCCGCGATCCGCGTATGCGGCCGCAAATGAACATACGGGCCGATCTCGCAACCGCTGCCGACGCTCGCTTCATGCGCGTACGTGCGATGCAAGTGCGAGTCGTCGCCGACCGTCGTGCGATCGAGTTCCGTATCCGGACCGATATGGCAACCGCTGCCGACAACCGTGCCGCGGCGCAAAATCGTTCCCGGCTCGAGAATCGTATCTTGGCCGACACGAACGTCTGCATCCACATAGGTGCGCGCCGGATCGATCAGCGTCACGCCCTGCGCCATCAGTTCCGCGTTTTTGCGCTGCCGCAAAATCGCTTCCGCCTGCGCCAATTGCGCGCGTGAATTCACGCCGAGCGTTTCATCGCTGTCCGCGCAGGTCGCCGCCGTCACTATTTCGCCGGCGCTGACCAGAAAATCAATGACATCGGTCAAATAGTATTCGCCTTGCGCGTTGTCATTGGTAATCCGCTGCAACTGCGGCCACAGCTTGCGGGCGTCAAAGCAGTACGTGCCGGTATTGACTTCCGCGACTTTTTTCTCTTCCGGCGACGCGTCCTTTTCTTCGACAATTTTGAGCACGTTCTGCGCCGCATCGCGAATAATCCGGCCGTACCCCGTCGGATCGGCGAACGTCGTCGTCAAAATCGTCGCCGCCGCCTGCTGTCTGGCATGCGTCGCGATCAGCTCCCGCAACGTTTCGGCGCGCAAAAGCGGTGTATCACCGCAGATGACGAGCACCGTTTCCGCGTCTTGTAACGCCGCTTGCGCGAGCATGAGAGCATGGCCCGTTCCCAACTGTTCGGCTTGCTCAACGTAATGATACGCCGAACCGAGACGCTCGGCAACCCGGTCGCCGCCGAAACCGACAATTACTACCGCGTCGTCTGCTCCCGCCGCCTTCGCGCTCCGCAATACATGGGACACCATCGGTACGCCGCCGACTTCGTGCAACACTTTCGGTTGCCGCGATTTCATGCGCGTGCCTTTGCCTGCGGCCAAAACCGTCGCCACAAGTTTACTCATTCATTTCCTCCTCCGGTTCCAACTGAGGGCGAATTCTGACATGCCGTTCCACTTCATCGACGCCTTCCAGCACCAGTAAAGGCATATAGTCGCCGGTCATTTTCTCCCGCGGCTCCGCGGTGGCGACCAATACGCCGACCCCGACCGTCTGTGAACCCGATTCGTAGACAAGCTCTTTCATACCTTTCGCGGTGCCGCCGGCCTTCATGAAATCATCGATGATCAACACCCGTTGATTCGGCGCGAGCGCCCGCTTGGTAAGCGACATCGTCTGAATTCGTTTGGTGGAACCCGAAACGTAGTTAATGCTGATTGCCGATCCTTCCGTCACGCGGCTGTCGCGCCGCGCGATGACCAGCGGTTTGTTAAATGCCCGCGCCACCATCATGGCCGGCAGGATCCCTTTTGTCTCCACTGTCATAATGCAGTCCGGATGCGTGGCGGCAAAGCGGGTCATGAAAATTTCCCCCACTGCCGACATCCATTGCCAGTCGTACAAAATATCCGACATGTACAAAAATCCGCCCGCGATAATCCGATCGCCGCTTTCGAGTTTCGCCGCCATGGTTTCCAATACCTGATTGGCGGCGCGCCCCTTCCGATACGGGATGTAACGCACCCCGCCGGCCGCGCCGAAAACGGTCTCCAGCGATCCCAGCCGATACGCGTCAAAAGCGCGGCGTACCGACAGCAGATCTTCGCTCAATGTCGATTTGGCAATGCCGAAATAATCGCAAAAAAAAGACAAAGGGATCAGCTCATGCGGACGGTCCGCCAACATTTTAGTCAGCGCCGCCATACGTTCGACACGTCGAAGTTTTGGCATGAGATCACCTCTCTTCTGTAAGTATAGAATAGCATACTCATCACTAATTTTCATCAAAAAGTAGAATGAATTTATATTTTTTTCGCAAAGTATTCGCACAATTACGAACGTTCGCTTAATTTCGCTCATTGAGAAGGGCGAACGTTACCGATCCGCGGCGCGTAACAGCGAAAATTTCTGATTTGCGGACGCAAAAAACCGGCCCGAAGGCCGGTTTAATGAATCTGCTTATTTCTTTAATTTCGCTGCCACTTCCGGAGTTACGTCAACGATTTTTTCGTCTTTCGCTTTAGCGGCAATCTGAACCGGTTGCGCGAGGATGACATCCAGTTTCTGATCGCGCAATACTTCCTGCGTCGCTTTGTTCAAATCTTTTTGCAACGCGGCGGTCGCTTTTTCACGATCCTGCATGTAGGACTGAATCAAGGCTTTGTATTTGCCTTGCATCGCCTGCTGCTGTTCCTGCTGCGTTTTCATTTGTTTGAGGTCCGCTTCCATAGCGCTCAGCTGCGGCGCGTACTGCTGTTCCACTTTCTGCATCTGTTGCACCATCGGCTGATATTTCGGGCTGGCCTGCAACGCCATGTCGACATTCAACACGCCGGTGCCCGCAGCGCACGCGCTCAATACCGTACCGGCCGCCAATACGGCCGTCATCATACTTGTTTTAAACATAGGGTTTCCTCCTTAGTTACTGCATAGTCACTACCTAGAAACTATGTACATTTTACACGAATTCGCTCTGCTTGCCAAGTCGGCCGCGCGGCTACACGCCTCCGAGCAACTCCCGTTCCGCCTGCTCTGCTTGCGTTGCCAGCGTTTTTTGGCGCGTTATTAGAAGTTTTGTATACTCATTTTCGGGCATGTTTTTAATGTTGATGCGCACATTGTAGAGCGCTCCGCGTATCGCGGCGGCGGCAAACAAAACGGCCAGTTCCCCGTCCGAGCGCGCGCTCGCCACGCCTTTCGCCAAAACTTGCGCCGCCAGCGGAAAAATCCGCGCGCACGCCTCGGCCAAGGCCAACGGTACTTCCGCCGCCGCGCGCGTCGCCGCTTCATTTCGCGCCGCGCGGGAAGGATCGTCTTTGGGTAAACGCCACGCGACCACGAGCGCTCCGAACGCGTCCGCGTCTTTTTGAATATAGCTCAAAACCTCGGCGCGTAAACGTTCCGCCTCGTCCCGCACCGCTTGCATATCCTCATGCGCGTCGGCATAGCGTTCATTTTTCAGCGTCAGTTCCGCGACCATTTGCGCCAACGCGACGGCCTGCGCTCCAACGAGCGCGCTGGCGCCGCCTCCACCCGGTGTCGGCGCGGCGCTCGCTAACGCGGCGGTGAATTCCGCCAGTGTCATTTGCGTGGGTTGATTCATAACGACTCCTTTACGTTTTGTTTTCAGTATGCCATGCCCCCTGCCCGTTGGCAAGCATACGCATGTGTCTGATATAATTATTATACAGTTTGTTACGGTAGATTCGGAAAGGAGCGACACAATGAACAAATACATGGTTCTATTGAGCAAAGGTTACGAAGAAACGGAAGCGTTACTGGTGGTAACGTATTTGCGCCGCGCCGGCATCGAGGTCGATACGATTTCGACAATGGACACGTTGGAAACCCTCGGCGATCACGATATCATGATCAGGGCGGATAAAAAATGGGATGAAATCCATCTGGACGATTACGCCGGCATCATTACGCCGGGCGGCATGACCGGCTCGGAAACGCTGGCCGCCGATCCACGCGTCACCAAGGCGATCAAAGCGTTTCATGACGCGGGCAAACTGGTTGCGAGCATTTGCGCCAGCCCCATCGTTTTACACGCCGCGGGCATTGCCAAAGACATCGAAGGCGTGTGCTACCCGGGTATGGAAGAAGCTGTCGGCTTCAAAAAAGCGCATGAAGAAATCGTCTTTTTCGATCAAAACGTGCTGACGAGCCGCGGGCCTTTGACCGCGCCCTTCTTCGCGTTGAAATTAATTGAAATCATCAAAGGCGAAGACGCGAAAAATGATGTCGCGGGACAGATTTTGTTGCCGCGCGTCCAAGAAGCCCTCGTCGGCATGGCGCAAGGCAAATGCGCGTGCGGTACGACGGAAGGCGGCGAAAGCTGCGGTTGCGGTCATCATGAACACGCAGAAAGCTGCGGTTGCGGCCATCACGGTGACAAAAAAGGAGGCGGCTGCTGCGGTCATCATCATCACTGATCGGCGCGCGCCCACTCACAATGTCATAAAAACAATAAAAAAGCAGCTCCGCTGAGCTGCTTTTTTGTTGCCTTCAGACGATCGGCAAATCATTTTCCCGCGCGATTAACTCTAAAATATCCGCGCGTGAAATCATGCCGACCAGACGTTTATCTTTCACGACCGGCACATTTTTCAAATGGTCCTCGACCATCATATCCGCAACGGTATTGGAATCGGCATCCGGCTCGACGTACTCGACTTCTTTCGTCATGATTTCTTCGGCGCGCGTCGCCAACAATTTTTGAAAGGTTTCTTCATATTGTCCGTAGCCGCTGTAGTAAAGGCTGGCGCCCAAGACATTGACATAGCGCGGCACGTGCGGACGCACTTTTTTGTACAGGAGATCCCCTTCGGAAACAATCCCGAGCAACTCGTCATCATCGCCGACAACGGGAATCGCCGTTACCTTATTGCGGACAAATAACCGGATCAACTCGTGAATCGTCGTATCTTTGCTACAGGTCAGGACATATTTACTCATGATTTCAGTTGCTTTCATAGTCGTTACCTCCTCTTACTTATATGTTCTCTTTCGTTCGCAAATTTCCTTTTATGCGCCGGTGAAAAGATACACGCCCACGCCGGACAACGCCGTGATCAGACCGTAAGCGATACCGATCAGCCAACGTTTCGGCGCGCTGACGGTGAAGTACCGCTGCTGCCGCGGATCGTGCCGCTGTGACCAAGTCTGCCGCGCCCGATAGATACCGAAAAACAAAATCAGAATCATCAACGGACTGAATGTATACCAGGCGGCGACGGCCATTACGATCAAACCGACCACCCATACCCACGGGGAAAGGGCGGTGACGATGCGACCGCCGTCAAGCGGTGACACCGGAATCATATTAAAGAGCGTAATAAAAAAGCTGAAGTAGGCGATCGCCTGCACCAGTCCGGAATGGTTAACGATGCCCCAGTACAGCGCGCACAGTCCCGCCACGAGTCCGAAGAACGGACCGCCCAGCGCGACGATCGCTTCCTGCCACGCGTCTTTCGGCGGCACTTTCATGGTGATCAACGCGCCCACGAACGGGATGAACACCGGCGCCGAGACCGGCATGCCGACCGCTTTCGCCGTGATGTAATGCCCGAACTCATGGATGGCGATCATCAGCACGATACCCGCCGCGTACTGCCAACCGTAAAACACCGCGTACGACCAAATCATGACGAACATGGAAACGGCCGTGCCCAAAAATTTCGTATATTTAAGCGCGAACAAAAGGCTCTTGCCTTTGCTCAGCAAGAGCAGCAGCATCGCCCCCAACCCCAGACCGGCCGATTTCTGAAAGCCGTTGCCGGAGTGTTGGCGCGGCGGTTCTTGCGGAGGCCGCTCCGAGGACCATGCGCGATCTTCGATCACTCGATATTCGCCGTCCGCGATCGGACCGTCGTCACGATCACGGCGCGGTTCATTGTAACCTGTCATAAACGGGCACCATCACCCTCTGATTTTCAAAAAGTAGTAGACGCCGACGCCGACCAAAATAAGAATTAAAATAATCAACGGCACGATCGAGCGCGATCCTTCTTCATCATCGCCGAATTCGGATTCTTCCCGCGCTTTCGCAGCGGCCTCTTCGGCGCGCAGTTCCGCTTTCTCCGCGGCGACGCGAGCCGCTTCACGATCGGCGCGAATTTGTTCCGCGCGGCGCGCCATTTCCTCTGCCGACGCCGCCTGATCGGCAGCCGCCAGCGCTTGCACCGGCGGCAGTTCCGGCAATTCTTCCGGTATATATTCTTCGCCGAGTTCCGCTTTCGCGGCCGCTTCCTCCGCCTGACGCGCCATCATTTCCCGTCGTTGCGCGGTAATATCCTGCATATCCCGGTGCAAACTTTCCACCTTGCGGCGCATGACTTCTTTGCGAATCGCCTGCAGGAAAATCTGCAACGATTCCATCGCCGTCTGCAACGTATGCGCCGCGTTCGACCGGTATTCGAGATATTTGCGATACGCCCAGAGCACCGCCTGATGGTGTCGCAAAATATCCGCCGACGCTTCGGAATGCGTATGCAGGTTGACGGCGATCTCTTTTTCTTTATTAAACATGCCGTTCAGGTGGAACGCCGCGCTGTTGATCTGCTGATACAGGTCGTTCACCCGACGCGCGAGACTTTTCAATTCCTCTTCATATAAAAGGTGCTGATTTTGCGTAAGTCCGCCCGCCAGCAGACCGTCAATGACTTCCGTCAAACCGTCGATGCCGCCCAAAAGTTGATGCGTGTTGGTCAACAATTCGCGAAAATCGCTGAGCGCCGCCTGCGTACTCGCGCGCCGCGCCGTCATATAATGGTACGCCAAATTGACTTCGCGCGCTCCGTCCGCCGTTTTCGCATAGTAATGAGGCGTCGCCGCGAAAGCCCGTCGCGTGAGATGACCGTGACGATGCGTGCGTGTTCGCGCCGCGCGCATAACCACCGGCGTTGTGACAACCGGTTGCGCCGCCAACGCCTGCGCGCGCGCGGCGAGCCATTCATCGCGCATCTCCTGCAACTGATTTTGCATCGTCAGCAGTTCTTCGCCGCTGGCCGCCGTCTGCGCGCGAAAACGTTCCGTAAATGTCGCCTGCTGATGAGGCGCGGTGGGAAACATCGACATGATATTGGCATTGTCCTTGCGACTCTTGTCGATGATTTGCGCCCAATCTTTTCCCTGCTTGTTTTGATCCTGCTCGTTTGCCATGCCGTCACCTCTTACCAATGATAGGGTTCCCGATGATTAATTTTAGCGGCTCGGTAAAGTTGTTCCAATACCAGGTACCGCGTCATTTGATGCGTAAATGTCAAAGGCGAAAGCGCCCAGCGAAACTGCGCCCGCTTGCGCACGTTCTCGCCGAGTCCGTACGCGCCGCCGATCGCCAGCGTGACTTCGCCGACGCCGTCGACCGCGAGGCTCGCGAGCTTCGCCGCGAAATCCGTCGACGACAGTTCCTTACCGTGCAAATCGAGCACGATCAGGTAATCCTGCGGACGAATATGCTGCAGCAGCGCGTTTCCTTCTTCTTCCAACTGCGCTTCGCGTTCTTTTTCGCTCGGTCGCGTCGTCGTCTTGGCTTCCGGTACCTCGATACATGTCAGTTCGCCGTACGGACGCAACCTTTTGATGTACTCCGCGCAAGCCTCTTTGAGAAAATCCTGTTTCAATTTGCCGACGCAAAGCAGACGATAGCGCATCAGCGCGCCTCCTGCAACGTCACTTCGGCGGTTCGTTCCCTGCCGTCATGGCGATACCCGAGCGTAATTTTCTGCCCCGGCGCCTGCGCGTCAATTTGCTGGCGCAAGTCTTGAAGGCTCGCGATCGCCTGACCGTTCACCGCCGTCAGAAAATCGCCCGATCCTACATCGGTCATGCCGAGCGGTCCGCGCGGATCTTTTTTCACGACGAGGACACCGGTTTCGCCCGCCGGCCACTCGTAACCGTAACGAGCCGCAATGGCTTGATCGACCGCCCATACGCCTATGTACGCGCGACGGATTTCGCCATGCGCAATCAATTCTTTTAAGATCGGCCGCGCCGCGTTGATCGGAATGGCAAAACCCAAACCTTCCACGCCGTTATTCGCGATTTTGGCGCTGTTGATGCCGACTACCTTGCCCTCGGCATTGACCAGCGCCCCGCCGCTGTTGCCCTGGTTGATCGCCGCGTCCGTCTGAATTAACGGATAATGCTGTTCCAGCGGATTGATCGTGCGGTTCAACGCGGAAATAACGCCGACCGTCACCGTGCCGCGCAATTCCAGCCCCAACGGATTGCCGATCGCGATCGCCGGTTCGCCGACGACCAATGAACTCGAGTCGCCGAGTTCCGCCACCGGCAACTCTTCATGTTCGATTTTAATGACGGCGAGATCGGTGGCTTCATCGCGGCCGATCACTTTGCCGGTAATCGTTTCGTTTGTCGCCAACATGACATTCACGTCATCACTTGTCCCCACCACATGGTAGTTGGTGACGATGTATCCCCGCTTATCGAAGATGACGCCGCTGCCGACGCTTTCGCCAACCAGCACGCGCCGATTAAACATATCGCGGTCATACACTTTCGTGCTGATGCCTACTACCGCGGGTCCCACCTGTTTGACGGCCTGCACGATCGAAGTATTGCGGACATTGGATAAAATCCGTTCTTCTTTCGGCGTATTCAAAGACTCAAAGTCGTTGCCGTCACCTTGCGGCGCCCACCAGTGGCGCCCCAAAAAGACGCCCAGCAGTACTCCGATAATGATCAGCAGGACGGCGATAATAATGATGTATTTACGATTGTTTCGCATTCTTTCTCCTCGTTCGTAACAGTTTTCGACGCGCAGCGCACATTTCCCAAAACGGCGCCGTGCTGCCAGTGAATGCCCGCCGCCTCCTCTTTAATGCCGGTGACGTTGAGCATCGTTTCCATCGCCGCGGCAACCGCCGCGCAAGTATTATTCGTTTCACTTCGGTGCGCTAAAATGACATCCATTCGCCGACCCCGATACAGACGCGCCAGCAATCGGCCGGTTTCGCCGTTCGCCAAATGGCCGCGCGCGCCCAAAATGCGCGCTTTCAAAAACGCGCTGTACGGTCCTTCGCGCAACATGACGGGATCGTGGTTAGCTTCAAGCACCAGCAGCGTAGCTTCTTGCAACGCCGCTTCCACATCGGACGACACAAAACCCAAGTCGGTGCACACCGCGGCTTTCACGCGCGTCGCGGCGAAGGTGAATCCGCCCGGATCCGCCGCGTCATGACTGATCGCGAACCGTTCCACATCCAAATCGCCGAGGGTAAACGGCCGCGTTACTTCCACAAAGCGGCGCGCGTACGTCACCGCGGTCTCGCCGAGCGCCTGAAACGTCGCGCGTGTCGTATACACCGGCAACGAATAGCGTTTCAAAAAGGCGGCCAAACCTTTCACGTGATCGCTGTGTTCATGCGTAAGCAAAACGCCGGCCAGTTGCTCCGGATCGACATGCAATTCCGCCAGCGCCTGCGTGATACGGCGCGCGCTGATGCCGCAATCGACCAGCACCTGCGTCCGCGGCGTGCGCACTAACGTGGCATTCCCCTTGCTCGAAGAGGCCAGCGTGATCATTTCGAGTTCCGGCCGTTCCATCGCCGCCACGGTTTCCTTCGGCGCGATGCGCGGCGTGTCCTGCGCGGCGCTCTTACCCGTATTCTTTTCGCTATATTGACCGCGCCCGTTCGCAATCTCGCGCGCTAAATCTTCCAGTGTGTTGAACTGCGTTTTCGGCAATGTTTTCCCCCGTTCTTACATTAATTTTTATTATAGCATATGCGCGGCGGCGCGAACCTTTTGCCAACCAAAAACAGCGGACATTGTGTCCGCTGTCTGAAGGTCATTGCTTTATTTTTTCGAGGCGATAAAACGCGCGATGCGTTTCATGGCTTCGGCGAGATTTTCCATGCTCGCCGCGTAGGAAATGCGCACGTGGCCTTTCCCCTGTTCGCCGAATGCCGAACCCGGCACGACGGCGATACGTTCGGCGGCGAGTAAACCTTCGGCGAATTCATTATCCGTAAGTCCCCTGCTGCGAATATCCGGGAAGATGTAGAAGGCACCTTGCGGCTTCACACAGGGCAGACCCATTTTCGTCAGTTCGTCGTATACGAACAGGCGACGACGGTCGTATTCCGCTTTCATCGCGGCGACATCTTCGTCGCATTCGCGCAGAGCGGCGAGCGCTCCTTTTTGACTGGTCGTCGGCGCGCACATAATCGCGTACTGGTGGATCTTGAACATCGTTTCCGTGAGTTCGCGCGGCGCGCAGGCGTAACCGATACGCATGCCGGTCATCGCGTAGGCTTTGGAAAAGCCGTTGAAAACGACGGTGCGTTCCCGCATGCCCGGTAGCGACGCGATGCAGGTGTGCGTGCCTTCATAGGTCAGTTCCGCGTAAATTTCATCGGAAATAACGACGAGGTCGTGCCGTTTCGCCACTTCGGCGATCTCCATAAGCGATTCGCGATCCATGATCGTGCCCGTCGGGTTGTTCGGGAAACCGATCAGCAATACTTTTGTTTTCGGGGTAATATATTTTTCCAGCGCTTGCGCCGTCAGACGGAAACCGTCTTCCTGCCGCGTCGGCACGAGTACCGGCGTACCGCCCGCCAACGTCACGCAAGCCGGATACGCCACATAGGCCGGATCGGGGATCAGCACTTCATCTCCCGGATTCAACAGCGCGCGCAAAGTCATGTCGATCGCTTCCGAAACGCCGATCGTCACCGTGATCTCCGTCTTGGAATCGTATTCGACGCCGTAATGTTCGGCGAACAGTTTGGCGATTTCTTCACGCAAAGGCAAAATACCGGCATTGCCCGTGTACGACGTTTCCCCTTTTTCCAGACTTGCTATGCAGGCTTTAATGACTTTATCCGGCGCGTTGAAATCAGGTTCTCCCACGCCGAGTGAAATCACATTATCCATGGCGCTCGCCAAATCAAAAAATTTGCGAATGCCCGACGGCGGTATCGAAATGACCCGCGGCACCATTTTTGTTTTCCAGTCCATGTGATCCTCCTTTAAAGATGTAATCTCACTTCATCATAGCAAAGACGCGCGCATGTTTCAATCCATAAAAAAGCCGCACCGCGAGGTGCGACTTTTTACTTTTCGTGGTTCTATTTTTACAGTTTTTTCAATGCTTCCAAGGCGCTTGCGAAGTCAACCTGATCGCTGGCTTCCGGCACGTATTCGATGTACCGTACGACATTGTCGCGATCGACGATCACTACGCCGCGCGAGAGCAGACGCAGATCCGGAACGAGGTAACCGTATTTCTCACCGAATTCCGCCGTTTTGTGGTCGGAAAGCGTGACGACGCGATCCAATCCTTCCGCCGCGCAGAAACGTTCCTGCGCAAACGGCAAGTCCGTGCTCAACGCGATGACAACAACATCATCGGCAAACGATACCGCGTCTTTGTTGAACTGACGAACCTGGCTTTGGCAAACCGGCGTATCCATCGACGGCATCGCCAAGAGAACTTTGATTTGGCCGTTCCAGTCCGACAGTTTTTTGGCCGACAAATCCCGCGCGACCAGTGTCGCGTCCGGAGCGGTATCACCGACTTTAATTTCGTTTCCGGCGAGAGCCAATACCTGGCCATCCCATTTGGTAGTGCGTTTTTCCATACTATTTCCCTCCTCAAATAACATGTAAATAAATCGGTACACTTATATTATATCACGCGCGCCCCTTCATCCGTGATAAGATAGTGGCAATAAAGGAGGTCTTTATGACGCATTTATCTCTTCCCCGCTGGCAGGCCGCGTACGCCGTCACCGCGAACGATCGCGCCGAAGCGGAGCAACTTGCTCACAATCTCGCCGTCGAACAGACGATTGAATATCCCTACGAATTGGTGGAAGGCACCTGGTACGCCGACGAAATGACCGGCCGCATCGAAGCCATCGAACCGCTTCATGAAACGGAGTGGAAAGTGACCGTCAGCTATCCCGCCGAAGCGGTGCAGGGTGAAATTTTGCAGCTTTTGAATATGCTGTACGGAAATTCTTCGTTGAAAATCAAGACGCGTTTATTGGACTTCACATTGAGTCCAGAGCTCGCCGCCGAATATCCCGGTCCGCGCTACGGTCTTAACGGTTTGCGCGACTATTGGCAAGCACCCGACGGACCGTTGGTGATGGCGGTGCTCAAACCCATCGGTCACAGCAGCCGCGAATTCGCCGCCATGGCGAGCGCCTTCGCCCGCGCGGGCGCGGCGGTGGTGAAAGACGACCACAGCCTGCATAATCAGAAATTTTCTCCTTTTCGGGAACGCGTGACGGCGTGCGTCGACGCGATCACGAACGCCAACGCGCAAGCCGGTCACCACACGGCGTACTTGCCGAATATCACAAGCGCCGGCGCGGAATTGATCGAGCGCGCGCTGTGCGCGCAGGAGCTCGGCGCGAACGGCATCATGGTAGCGCCGGCCTTGACCGGTTGGGGCAGCGTACACGAACTCGCGAATTATCCCGATTTCACTTTGCCCATTGTCTGCCACCCGTCCTGGAGCGGCCCGATGGTGCGCGGTCCGCGACCGGTGGTTTCCCCCTTTGTCTATAACGGTTTGTTTCCGCGCTTGGCCGGCGCCGACAGCGTCATCGTCGTGGGCGCCGGCGGTCGTTTCGGAGTGCACAATGACGCGTGTCTGGCGAGCCGTGACGGCGCGCTCTGCGCGTGGGGAAATTGCCGCCCGCTATTGCCCGCCATCGGCGGCGGCATGACGCTCGACGCGATCGCCGAATTGCCGCAAATCTACGGTGACGATATTATGTACCTCGTCGGCGGAGCGCTATTCCGTGAAAGTCCCGATATCGAACAGAACACGCGCCGCTTTTTGGCAGGAGTCGAAACGATCTATGCTCACGCCGGAAACGCTCGCTAAACTGACGCGGCTGCGCCGACTGTTAAAAGCCGACGAACGCGTCGTGCTCGCCTATTCGGGCGGCATCGATTCTTCGTTGCTCGCGTATCTCGGTCAGCAGATGCTCGGCGACCATTTGCTCGCCGTCACCTGCGTGAGTCCGCTGCTCCCGCCGGCGGAACGCATCGCGGCCCGCCGCTTTGCCGCCGGCCACGGCATCCGCCACATGGAATGGCCGACGCCGGATCTCGACTGTGAGGCCGTCGCGCACAACGCGCCGGATCGCTGCTATCATTGCAAGTATCGTCGCTTTGCCGCTCTGCTGGAATACGCGCGCACGCACGGTTACCGGGCGGTCTGGGAAGGCAGCAATATCGACGATCTCGGCCAATACCGGCCGGGCTTGCGGGCGCTGCGGGAACTGCCCGTGACTTCGCCTTACCTCGACGCGAACTTTATGAAAGCGGACATCCGCGACGTCGCCCGTCATCTCGGTCTGTCCATTTGGGATAAACCGGCCGCGCCCTGTCTCGCCACCCGCTTTCCGTACGAAACCGAACTCGACGCGCACATATTGAGCAAAGTCGCGGTGGCGGAAACTCTTTTGCGCGCCGTGTTGGGCGAACCGCTGCGGCTGCGCTATGACGGTCACGCCGCGACGATTGAAGCGGATGCCAAACGACTAGCGCGTATCTCCGCGAAGCGCAAACAAAAATTATTACAATGCGTTCGTCAATGCGGCATCGAGGCTGTGCAATTCGCCCCTGACGGTTACCGAAGCGGCCGCTACGATCATGAAGACAATAAAAAAACACCTCGCTGAGGTGTTTTTTTATTGGATGGCTTGCTGAAAGCCGCGCCGAAATTCGGTCGCGCCGCCGTTTGCCGGATGGCGTAACGCGACGCTTGGAATGCCGCCCTGCGCGAGCATCTGTTGCGCTTTGCGCCCGATCGCGAAAATCAGCGGCGGCCGATACATGTCGATGATTCGTCGCGCGAACGTCAGTCCCGCGGCGAGTTCCGCTTCCTGCGGCGTGCGATTGGCGAGCGGATTCGTCGCCGGATGCGGATGAAACGGAAAAATATTCCAAAGTAAGAACGATTCCGGTCGCAGTCCCGCGTCCAATGCCGCCTGCCACACCATGGTATCCGTCGGTTCGTTATAGCCGAGTCGGGCGCGCGTGTTCGGCATTTCGTCCGTCACGCGCGACGTGCGTTCAACCGTCTCTGGCGTCAGAAAAATATCCTGCGGACCGACGCGTTTGTGATGTCCCAAAAGCATGCGTTCGCAGGTCAGCGCGATCCCGGAAAAGCGGCAACCCTGATATCCCGCCGCCTCCGCCAGCAGCAACACGCGCGGCGCGGGCCGCACCGCCAGGTAGCGACGCAGGTAGTCGCGCCGTAGCGCCGCCGCCCCCGGCAAATCGAGTTCCGTCTCGTCCTGTTCGCGCCAGGGATTCGCGACATCGTCACTCGTATACGCGCGCAAATCTTCAATCAGCGCTTCCATATCGCTCTTCATTATCCCTCCGTCGGACTTCGTAACGAAGCCGTATTCATGTAAATATCACCGGAATGAAAACTTTCTTTCAACCGTACGAGGTGCGCATACGATTCTTTCGCGAAGTGCTTGCGCTGCGAACGCGGCACCAACAGCGTCATTTCCTCACCGCGCTCCAGCGCCGTCACCAACTCTTCCTCCGTCACTTGCGGCATCGTGTACTTACCCGCCCATACCGCATTTCTCTCTTCGTCGCGATCGGCAAGGATCGGCACGATCCCCGCATAAAACGGGAACGAGGTCGTGTACGAGCGGTAGCAGTAGTGAACGCCCGGCTCCGCGGCCCACGCCGACGCGAGTTCTTCCGTGCTCCGATCACGCAGCACCGACGGCAATCCTTCCGCCGTCAACAAAAGAGAGGCGATCACCAGCATCCACGCGACCCGCGCGAAAAGACCTGCGCGAGAACCGTTGCGACGACTGCGCCACAACGTGTACGCGAAGAAAATCAAAAGCACGGCGGCCAAGCCGATCAGCGAGCGCTGCGAGTAAGCCGTTGCGCCGAGATACAAGGCCACCATGAAAAACGCGGGCACCGTGAGCCACGCGTCGTACGTGTTGCGGCCGCTGTCGACTGCGCGCAACCAGGCGCGTACGGCGAGCAGCACCAGCGGCAAAATCGCGATGTACGTATACGTAATGTACTTGGTCGCCATCGCCGTGTAAAAGAATAACGTGACCGCAGTCCAAACCGCGCAGAAACGATACGCCGCCGACGTATCCCAACGCCTGCGCACGATCTCCCGCAACGCCAACGGCGTCCACGGCAGCGCCGAAAGCGGTAAAATCAGCAAGTAATAATACCAGTGATTATCCTCGGGATGTTCGGAAACCGTGGCCCGCGTAATATTGTGCAGACCCAGGAAGCCCTCAATAAAATCCGCGCCGTGCACCATGTACATCGTGACGTACCAGGGCGCCGATACGAGGAAAAACACAGCGATACCCGCCGGATCAAACAGGCGTTTCCAGCGGCGCGCGTCGGGCGTCACGGCGAGCCAAACCAATAAAATCAAACCCGGCAGCACAAGCCCCACCGGCCCTTTGGTGAGTACGGCCAAACCCGCGCCCGCGTACGCGAGCGTCATGCAGCGACGCGAATCTTCCGTCAAGCCGCGATACGCGCCGTACATCGTCACCGCCGTCCACAAAAGCAGCGCCGGATCCGTGACCACGCCGCGACTGAGCACCCAAAACGCAAATGTCGTCAGCAAAAATAAACCGCTGTACCAGTACGCGTCTTTGCGTCGCCAAAAACATTCACCCAAAACGCCCGTCATCACGACCGTCGCCGCCCCCATGACCGCGCCGGGCAAACGCGACGCGAAATCGCCGAACCCGAACAGCGCGTAGGAAATTTCCAGCAGCCAATACGCGAAAATCGGTTTATCAAACCAGTAATGACCGTAAATCTGCGGCGATATCCAATTCCCCGCCAACACCATTTCTTTCGCCGTCAGAGCGTAGTTGGACTCCACCGGATCCGTCACCGGCAAATTCCAATTAAACGCGCACAACGTGATCAGCGCCAGCAGAAACAGGCCGCCGTACTTGCGCCATAATGATCCATTCATCAAAGTCAGCGCTCCGCTCAACGACCCAAATCCAACACGATATCCACCGGGCAGTGGTCGCTGCCCATGACTTCGGGATAAATCCGCGCTTCCTGAATCTTCGGCGCCAGACGATCCGACACCAGGAAATAATCAATTCTCCACCCGACATTGCGTTCGCGCGATTTCGCGAAATAACTCCACCACGTGTACGCGTCCACCGCGTCCGGATACAGGTAACGGAACGAATCGGTAAAACCGGCATCCAGCAACTTCGTCATCATATCGCGTTCTTCATCGGTGAAACCGGCGTTGCGACGATTCGTCTTCGGATTTTTCAAGTCGATTTCCTTATGCGCCACATTCAAATCGCCGCACAACACGACCGGCTTCTCCTCATTCAACTCCAACAAATACGCGCGGAACGCATCTTCCCACGTCATGCGGTAGTCGAGCCGCGCGAGCTCCCGCTGACTGTTCGGCGTATAGCAGGTGACGAGGTAATGATCCGGATATTCGAGCGTAATCACGCGCCCCTCCTGATCATGCTCTTCGATCGCGATCCCGTACGATACATGTAGCGGTTCATGTTTCGTGAAAATGGCGGTGCCGCTGTAACCTTTTTTGACGGCGCTGTTCCAAAACTGATAGTAGCCCGGCAAATCCAACTCCATTTGGTGCGCCTGCATTTTCGTTTCCTGCAGACAAACCGCGTCCGCGGCGAATTCATCGAATCGTTCCATAAAACCTTTACGCACAGCCGCGCGTAAACCGTTTACATTCCAAGATACGTAATGCATGAAATCCTCCTTTACTGTCCGTTCCATTGTATGAAACTCACCGCGCGTTTGTCAAAACACAAACCGTTTATTTTACATATCATCGCTCAGATACCTCTCGCACTGTGCTATAATAAACAAAAATTTATGAGGAGGACTGTGATGAAACGGGTAGTGATAACGGTGCTCGGCGTGGATCGCGTCGGCATCATCGCGGCAGTCACCAAAGTGCTCGCCGAACAAAAGATCAATGTGTTGTCGATCAATCAAACTATTTTAGACGGTTTCTTCAACATGGTGCTGATGGGCGACATGACGGATGCGGAACTGGATATGCAAACCTTACAAAAACAGTTCGCGGATCTCGGTGAAAATATGGGGCTGGATATTCGCGCGCAACTCGCCGATGTGTTTTATAAAATGCACCGCGTGTAGGAGGTTCTATGCTGGATATTGAAGATATTTTAGCCACTCGCCGCATGTTTGAGGAAAATCGTCTGGACGTGCGCACCGTCACGCTCGGCGTTTCCCTGCGCGGCTGCATCGACCGTAACGGCGAAACAATGTGCCAAAAAATCTACGATCACATTTGTCGCGTCGCGGAAAATCTCGTGCCGACCGCGGAGGCGATTTCCCGTGAATACGGCGTGCCGATCATCAACAAGCGCGTCGCCGTCACACCGATTTCGCTCATCGCGGAGGCGAGCGACCTGACCGGTTATGTGCCGGTCGCGCAGGCCTTGGACCGTGCCGCGAAAACGTGCGGCATCGATTTTATCGGCGGCTTTTCCGCGCTGGTGCAAAACGGCATCACGCGCGGCGATCAAATTTTACTCGATTCCGTTCCGGAAGCGCTGGCGACCACCGATCGCGTCTGCTCCTCCATCGGCATCGGCTCGACGAAATCGGGCATTAATATGGATGCCGTTCGACAAATCGGCGAAATCATCAAAAAAACGGCCGCTTTGACCGCCGACAATGGCGCTTTAGGTTGCGCCAAACTCGTCGCGTTCTGCAATCCGGTCGAAGACAATCCGTTCATGGCGGGCGCGTTCCACGGCGTAACGCAAGGCGATCTCGCCGTTCACGTCGGCGTCTCCGGTCCGGGCGTTGTCAAACGGGCGCTTGAAGAAGTGCGCGGCGAATCGTTTGATGTCGTCGCGGAAACGATCAAAGAAACGGCGTTCATGGTCACTCGCGTCGGTCAGCTCGTCGCGCAGGTAGCGGCGGAGCGTTTGCGCGCGCCGTTCGGCATCATCGATCTGTCGCTTGCGCCGACCAGTGAAATCGGTGACAGCGTCGCCAAAATCTTGGAAGAAATGGGTCTCGAAAGCTGTGGCGCGCCGGGCACGACGGCCGCGCTCGCGCTCTTAAACGACGCCGTGAAAAAAGGCGGCATGATGGCCGCCAGTCGTGTCGGAGGCCTCTCCGGCGCGTTCATTCCCGTCAGCGAAGACCTCGGCATGATCGAAGCGGTCGAACGCGGCTCCTTGACGCTGGAAAAATTGGAAGCGATGACCTGCGTCTGCTCGGTCGGTCTTGATATGATCGCCGTCCCCGGCGACACCTCGGCCGCGACGCTCGCCGCGATTTTGGCGGATGAAGCGGCGATCGGCATGATCAATAACAAAACCACCGCCACCCGTTTGATTCCGGTGCCCGGCAAAAAAGTCGGCGACCTGGTCGAATTCGGCGGCCTGTTAGGATACGCGCCCGTCATTGCTGTCAATCGTTTCGACGCGTCGGAGTTCATCGCTCGCGGCGGCCGTATTCCCGCGCCGGTGCGCAGTCTCACGAATTAAATCACGCATCAAAAAAAGAAGCCCGCGGGCTTCTTTTTTATTGTAAAAATTATTCTTCCACGCCGATTTCACGCTGAACGGTCGCGCAGATATCCGTTACGATGCGTTCGAGTTGATCGTGATCCGGTCCTTCCGCCATCACGCGCAGCAACGGTTCGGTACCGGACGCCCGCACCAAAACGCGGCCGTTTTCGCCGAGTTCTTCTTCCGCCGCGCCGATCGCCGCCATGATGAACGGATTCTCCCGCCACGACTCTTTATCATACACGCGCACATTGCGTAAAATTTGCGGATACGTGGTCATCAGTTGCGCCAATTCCGAAAGTTTGCGGCCGCTCTGCTTCATGATCGCCAAGGTCTGCACCGCCGTCAGTACGCCGTCGCCGGTCGTATTGTAGTCGAGGAAAATGACATGGCCCGACTGTTCGCCGCCGAGCACATAATCATGAGCGCGCATTTCTTCCAGCACGTACCGGTCTCCGACCGATGTGAAAACGGCCTTTAAACCCATCTTTTCGAGCGCTTTTTTGAAACCGATATTGCTCATGACCGTCGCGACGACCGTGTCATTTTTCAGCTTATTTTGCGATTTCAGCTGCTGCGCCGCTAAAAGTAATATATGGTCGCCGTCCAGCACCGCGCCGGTTTCATCGATCAAAAGGCAACGATCCGAATCGCCGTCATTCGCGACGCCCGCGTTCGCTCCTTCGGCGAGCACCCGTTCGCGCAAACGTTCCGGATGCGTCGAGCCGACGCCCGCGTTGATATTAGTACCGTTCGGTTCGGACGCGATGGTGATGACTTCTGCGCCGAGTTCACACAAGACGGCCGGCGTCACATCGGAAGCCGCGCCGTGCGCCGCGTCGACGACGATTTTCAAGCCGTCCAAACGGCAGGGCGCCGTAGCCGCGATATAGTCCGTATAGCGTTGCACCGCCTCCGGAATCAGCTGAATGCGGCCGACCGCGTCCGCCGTCGGTCGCGCGCTTTCATCAAGCGCGTCGCCGCGCAGCATAGCTTCAATTTCAGCTTCCGCCGCGTCCGGCAACTTAAAGCCGAACCGGTCAAAAAACTTGATGCCGTTATCGGGATACGGGTTGTGCGAAGCGGAAATCACCACGCCCGCCGTGTAATCGCCGGTGCGCGTCAGGTACGCGACCCCCGGTGTCGGAATCACGCCGACAATATCGACGTCGCCGCCCGCCGAGCAAACGCCCGCCGCCAACGCCGCGGCGAGCATCGTGCCCGAGATGCGGGTATCGAAACCGATCAGAAAACGCGGGCGCGCCGCCGTGTCATCGCCCTGTACGAAAAACACCGCCGCCGCGCGTCCCAAATGAAACGCGAGTTCCGGTGTCAATGTGTCATTGACAACGCCGCGCACACCGTCCGTGCCAAACAATCGTGCCATAAAATCCTCCTACTGTTTTCCCTTTATTCCGCTTTTAATACGATTCGTACCGTTGCCGTTTCCGGTGTCGCCGCGCCGTTGCTCGGCACGGGAATTTCCACCTGCCGAATGACCTCTCCGGCCTCGCCGCTCACCGAAACCGCCGGCAACTGCCAGGCGGAAAGCGCGTCCAACTGCGATTTTTCACCCGCGAGCGTCACTTCCCGCGGCATGATTTCAATCGCGTCCACCCGCCAACCGTACGCCGGCGAGCCGCTTGTCTGTACCGCTAAAGGCAAGGTTTTCTCGACCCGCAGCGGATTGATTTTTATTTTGACGAGCACATTTTCCGGCGCGAAGGTGACGCCGTTCACTTTATTGCCCTCCGCGTCATACAGCGTGACCGCCGCCACGATATCGAAATCGGTTTTGCGTCCCGCGGTGTGAATCTCCGTCTGCGCGGTTTTCACTTGGGACACCCGGCTCGACGGACCGGTGATCGTCACTACATTCGGGGTGATCGCCGTCACCGCGCCGCCGTGATCGCCGGCCGGATCGTCGGTTACCTTCGCCGTCACCGGAATAGTCCGCGAGGCCACTTCATCCACATTGACCGTGAAACGCAACGGTTTTTGCTCGATCACTTCCGCGCCCGGCGGCAGTACCAGTTGCAAGGTCATATTTTCATTTTTCCCGACATCCGCTTGGATCATGTCCAGCACGGCTTTCATATCGGATTCGCGCAGCTGCAACATTGTGTTTCTTTGCATGCGCAATTTGACATGCACGCTCTGCGGCGCGTCCAGCGCCACCAATGAATCGTCCAAATGCGTCACTTCGACCGGCAGTTCATAGCTGCTTTCGACAAGCGGGTTCTGGTCGTTCATGATAAACACCCAGAGAAACACCGCCACGAAAAAGCAGATAAGCTTCGCCGTCCAGTTGCCGCCCAGCCATTTTCTCATGATTTCCTCCAGTTAAAGAATTCGCCCAAACGCAATCGGTTATCGTTTCCTTTGAGGAGGTAGTTGCGCAACATGTTGCGCAGATTGTCGCCGTCCAAATGGCGATAAATATGACCGCCGTACGCGTAGGAAATCGCTCCCGTTTCTTCACTGACGATCACGACCAGCGCGTCGCCCTGCTCCGTCAGGCCGATGCCGGCGCGATGCCGCGTGCCGAGCGCGCTCGATAAATTTTGATCCTGCGTCAGCGGCAGCAGGCACCCCGCCGCGACCACGCGATTTTCCCGAATTAAAATGGCGCCGTCATGCAAAGGCGTATTGGGAATAAAAATATTGCCCAACAACTCTTCGCTCACGACCGCGTCCAAGTAGATGCCCGTGTCGCCGTATTCCGCCAGACGCACCGCCCGTTCGAAGGCGATCAGCGCGCCGATTTTCTTTTCGCTCATCCGTTCGCAGGCGAGCACCACTTCATCGATCACGCGCATCCGTTCTTCATCATCGACGATGGAGGAACGGCTGATGAAGCGACCGCGGCCGAGCCGTTCGAGCGCTTTGCGCAATTCCGGCTGGAACACGATCGGCAACGCGACGATGAGTACCGTCATCGACTTTTCCAACAACCAATTCACGACGTGCAGATCCATCCAGTTGCTGATGATCGTAAACGCGCCGAGCACCACCAACCCTTTTAAGAGGGAAACGGCGCGGGTATCGCGGATCAAATAGTACAACTGGTAAAGGATCACCGCTACCACGAGGATATCGACGATATCGAGGATCCGCATCGTGGAAAGCAGCGCTTGTAACTGTAGTAACATGGTTCACTCCGTTCTTATATTTTCTTTCTATTATACCACGCGACCGGTCCGCTTCCGCTTACGGGCGCGCCGCCAACCACGCGTCAATTTTCGCCCGCACGCGCGCATTTCCGTCGATCAGCGCGTCTTTTTCGCGGCGGGATAATCGCTTAATGTACCATTCCGTGCGCCGCGCGGTGCGTTCATCCGTCACATCGCTTTGCCACACCAAAACGACCGGTCGGCGGGCGCGGGTATACTTCGCGCCGTCGCCCGCGTTATGCACGGCAAGGCGCTTGGTGACGTCGCGCGCGATGCCCGTATACAATGTGCCGTCGGCGCAGCGAACGATGTAGGTCTGATATTCCGTCACGTTGTCACTCCTTTTCGTACTGTATCATATCAAATGCCTATTTAAATGTATAGAAAAAAGGACATGCCCGTAAGCATGTCCTTTGGATGCGGCCGTTACGCGAGTTCGGTCACCGTGCGTTCGATCATTTGCGCTTTCACAAATTCCGAATACTTTCCGTTCGCGTCGGCGAATACGCCGTCGGCCGCGATTTTTTGCGCGACCGCCTGTACCGCGGCCAGCGTCAAGCCGTCTTTCGGCTCACGCAGACTGAGCGTTCCGGTCGTACTTCCCGCCGTGAAAATCATTTGCAATGTCTTCATGAATGTCCTCCTTCGTTACCTTATTCGCCGTCCGTGTAAACGATCGTTTCGATTTTAGCGACACGATCGAGCGGCTTGGCTTGCAATCCCGCCAGCGCTTTGCCGGCGGCGTAAATATGTTCGTCCGTAGCGTCCTGCGCGACATGCGCGAAGGACAAGTTGCGAAATTTTTCCGCGCCCTTATCATCCGTGTACTGCACGCGCAGGGCCAGGCGCCGTGCTACCGTTTCCTTTTGTAATGCCATTCGTTTCACCTCGTTTTAAAAAAATAAGAAATAACGCGCGGGAGGATTGCTCAATAACTTGCCAAAATAACGTCCGTCCACCAGGCGGCCGCGTCGGTTTTCAACCAGACGCGCTCGACATCGTTCGTCAGAAAACCGGTTTCCACCAACACCGCGGGCATGACCGTTTCACGCAACACCGCGAAATCGGCGGTGCGGTACAGCGTATCGTCATGGCGAAAATAACGACCGCGCTCACTGCCGCGGCGAACTATGCGCTCCGCCCAAAATCGCGTCGGCGCGGCGGCCTGCGGGTGGATAAAAACTTCCGCGCCGTGCGCCTCCGGCGTCGCGGCGGCATTGGCGTGAAGGGAGAGAAAACGATTCGCCCCCGCCGCGTTGGCGGCCGCAATCACTGCGGCAAGATCGTCATCCTGCCGCACGGTGACTTGTTCTCCCCGCGCGCGTAAACCCGCCGCGATCGCCGCCGCGACTACCGCCACGACGTCGGCTTCCCGCGTGCCGTCAGCGGCGACGGCCCCCGGATCGGGCACGCCGTGCAAGGCATGCCCCGGGTTCAACCACCAAAAACTCATGACTCGCTTTCCGTATGCGCTTCGGCATACAAACGACGTAAAATTTCACTCAATAACCAGATCAACCAGCGATACCATTCCTGTCTTGTCATCGGACCTCCTTTCTCCCGCGCTCACCTACTACATTGCGGCCAACGCGAAAACGCAACGCCCGATGTGAAATTTTTTCGCGCACAAAAAAAGACGCCGCAGCGTCTTTTTTTCATAGTCATCAGCGATAGAGACCCATCGCCTGAATGGCTTTTTCGTAGGTTTCCCGCGCTTTGGCATGCGCTTTTTCCGCGCCCGCCGTCAAAATCGCGTCGAGTTCGGGACTGCCCGAAAGCTCTTCATAGCGTTCGCGCAACGGCCGCAACTCGCCGACGACGAGGTCCGCCACGTCTTTTTTCAACGTGCCGTAGCCTTGACCCGCGTAATGCGTTTCGAGTTCAGCAAAGGATTTACCCGAAATTGCCGCGTGAATGGAAAGCAAATTGGACACGCCCGGTTTATTTTCCCGATCGTAACGGATCGAGTTTTCACTGTCCGTCTGCGCCCGTTTGATTTTGCGCGCGATCGCGTCGTCATCGTCCAAAAGATAGATCGTCGCCGTCTGATTGGCGTCCGATTTGCTCATTTTCGACGTCGGTTCCTGCAAGCTCATGACGCGTGCGCCGCCTTTCGGCGTAAACATTTCCGGTATGGTGAACACTTCGCCGTAGCGTTGATTAAAGCGTTCCGCCATCGTGCGCGTGAGTTCCATGTGCTGGCGCTGATCTTCGCCGACCGGCACGAGTTTCGCCTGGTACAGCAAAATATCCGCCACCATGAGCGCGGGATACGCCATCAAACCGAACGGAATGGATTCGCCCTGTTTTTTCGCCTTGTCTTTATACTGCGTCATGCGTTCCATCTCGCCGACATAGGCCAAGGTAATCATCATCCAGCCCAAAAGCGCGTGTTCCGGCACTTCCGACTGAACGAACAGCGTCGCTTTATGGGGATCAATCCCCGCCGCCAGGTACAAGGCCGCCAACTGGTTGGTGCGCTCGTGCAGCAGTTTAGGGTCCTGCGGCGCCGTGATCGCGTGCTGATTGACAACGCAATAGTAGCATTCATGCGTGTCCTGAAAAGGAATAAAATTTTTCAACGCGCCGAGATAGTTCCCGAGCGTAAGATTACCGCTGGGCTGAATGCCCGAAAAAATAGTATCCATAACGTTCCTTTCTGTCGCTTGCCTTATTCGACGGTAACGGATTTCGCGAGGTTGCGCGGTTTATCGACATTCGTGCCGCGCGTAATGGCCGCGTAGTACGCCAACAACTGCAACGGTATCACGGATAAAATCGGCGCGATGAAACGATGCGTGCGCGGAATGCGAATCGCGTGTTTCACGAAATGATCGAGTTCGGCGTCGTCGTCATAACCGATGCCGATCACGATGGCTTCGCGCGCGCTGACCTCCTGGATATTGCTGAACATTTTTTCCCGTACATGATCCTGCGTCACGATCGCGATGATCGGCGTGCCCTGCACGACCAGCGCCAACGTGCCGTGCTTGAGTTCGCCGCCGGCATAGGCCTCCGCGTGAATGTAGGAGATCTCTTTGAGCTTGAGCGCGCCTTCCATCGCGACCGCGTAGTCGATCGAACGGCCGATGAAGAACACGTCTTCCGCGAAACCGTAATGTTTGGCGAACGTCTTGATCATTTCCGTATTTTCAAAAATTTCGTGGCATTTTTCCGGCGCGTCGATGAGCGCGGAAACAATCGCTTTTTCTTCCTCGCGGGACAGATTTTCGTTGATCCGTCCGAAATACACCGCGAGCAACAGCAACGCCACCAGCTGCGTCGTGTACGCTTTGGTGGACGCGACCGAAATTTCCGGACCGGCGACCGTATACACCACCGCGTCCGCTTCGCGCGCGATCGACGAACCTACCGTATTGGTCACGGCGAGACTCTTCGCGCCGCGGCGTTTCGCTTCTTTCAGCGCCGCCAGCGTATCGCTCGTTTCGCCCGATTGGCTGATCACGATGCAGAACGTGTTTTCATCCGTCAACGGATCGCGATACCGGTATTCCGACGCGATATCCACTTCGACCGGAATGCGGGCGATCTGTTCGATATAATATTTCGCTACGAGTCCCGCGTGGTACGCGGTGCCGCAGGCCGTAATTAAAATCTTATTGACCTGTTGCAGGTCGTCTTTCGTCCAGCCGAGTTCATCAAAATACACCGACTGATCTTCTTTATGAATATGCATCGCCATGGTGTCGCGGATCGCTTTAGGCTGCTCGTTGATTTCTTTCAACATGAAATGTTCGTAGCCGCCTTTTTCCGCCGCTTCCGCCGACCAGTCCACATGGTGCACTTTTTTATCGATCGGACGCCCTTCCCGATCGATCACGCGCACGCTGTCCGCCGTCACGGTAGCGATTTCGCCGTCATTTAAGATGTAAATATCGCGCGTCGCATTGATGATCGCGGGAATATCCGACGCGATGAAATTTTCGCCGTCGCCGAGCCCGACGATCAGCGGATTATCCTTTTTGGTGCAGATCAGCTTGTCCGGTTCGTCGCGGTCCATCACCGCCAACGAATAGGAGCCGTCAACCACGTCCAACATTTTTTGCACGGTCGACAAAAAATCGCCGTCATGTAAATCCGCCAGCAAATGCGCGATGACTTCCGTATCCGTTTCGGAAACGAAGACATGCCCTTTGGCGATGAGGTCGCGTTTCAATTCCATGAAATTTTCAATAATGCCGTTGTGCACGACGACAAAACGATTTTCCGCATCGCCGTGCGGATGCGCGTTGACATCCGACGGACGTCCGTGCGTCGCCCAGCGCGTATGGCCGATACCGATCTGCCCGTGAACGGGATGCGATTCGAGGTAGGACTCCAAGTTGGCGATGCCGCCTACTTTTTTGCGAATCTCAATCTTCCCGTTTTCATAGCAGGCGATCCCCGCCGAATCATAGCCGCGGTATTCCAATTTACGCAAACCGTCAATTAAAAACGACGCCGCATCCTGAAATCCCACATAGCCGACAATACCGCACATAAATGTGCCTCCTTCTGTATCCTAATCTATTATATAATCCCCGCCGCGGGGGACAAATATTCATCTATGTATTGTATACTAAAAAACTTACAAGGGCAAATAAAAAGGGCTTCGCGCGCGCGAAGCCGAGTCGGTGAAATGTTTCAGGCGGAGCGATAATCCCCCGTCTCTTTGGTTTGGTAATAAAGCACGCAACGCACGATCGCGACCGCCATGGCGACGATGATAAAATCGACAACCGCGGTCGCCGCATACCCGTAGAAAACGGTATCCCACGGAATCATTTCCGATGATTGCACCAGCAGCCAGTAATCGGCCAGCCAACGCAAACCCAGGTAGACGACTGTGCCGACCATCGCCAGCAACGCGCGCCGTGTCCGTTCCCCCGCTTGGCCGACGAAAAAGACCGCCGGAAAAACGAACGCCGCCAGCAGAATCTCGCCCATGCGCATCCAGGCGATGAGCGCCAAAAAACCGAGCAACACGGTCATCGTATACGGCTCCGCCGCGCGGTAGTAATGGAACATTTCAAACCCGCCGAAATACGCCGGCGGCAACAGATTGGGAATCCAGGCAAGGAAAAAAGCGCAGGCGGCGTAATCACGCGCGAAGCCGCGCAACTTTTGATAGCCCGCCAGCACCAACTGCGTCAGCACTTCCGCCACCAGCACCAACGCGAACTGCAGCAGCGCGAGAAGCCCCGCTTTGCCGAGCGTTTCCGCGACGCTTGCGACATCAATGATGATTTCCTCCGCCGCCATCATCGCGCCCGCTACAAAAGCCATTTGGCAAATCCACCACAACGTGTAAACGGCCGCGTGCCGCAAACGCTCCGCCGGTCGTCCGACCAGATCAATAGCGAGCGGACCGAACCAGCCGCAAAACGCGAACACCAAAAAGAAGTACCCCGTCGCTTGGGGATCCCAAAGATATACCGCCAGCGAGGGAACACTCGCCAACAGCCAGAACCAAGTTGTACGGATCAGCCAGTTGCGTTTCATCATAACTCCTTTGCGTGCATTATACTATCTTGTTTCTAATAAACAATGACAAGAAAATGATACCTCTCTGAGAACGTTTCTCCCGTACGCTGTCAAGCGCTCTCGTTTTCGCCGAACGACCGCGAACGCGCGGGCGAAACGGCGGCGCCGCATGCTATAATAAAAGTAAATTCATCGTTATGAAATGGTATTGTCGTCCCCGACGACTTAGAAGGAGAAAATTATGCCCACATTTACCGGTTTGGGAGTGACACCCGAACTCGCCGACGTATTGACCAAGCGCGGCATCACGACCCCGACGGAAATTCAAGTGCAAGCGATCCCGACCGTATTCAAAGGTCTCGACATACTCGCCCAAAGCCGTACCGGCACGGGCAAAACGCTCGCCTTTTTGTTGCCCATTTTGCAACGCATTCGACCGGACGAAGCCAAGGAACAGGCGCTGATCATCACCCCGACGCGCGAACTTGCGCGGCAAATCGCCGCCGTCGCGCGGCCGCTCGCCGACGCGGTCGGCGTCGACATGGTCTCCATCACCGGCGGCCAAACGCTCGAAAACCAACTCGCCAAACTCAAACGCCGTCCGCAACTCGTCATCGGCACGCCCGGACGTATTCTCGACCATTACCGCCGTGACGCCCTGACCTTGATTTCGGTCCGGCAAATCGTTTTGGACGAAGCCGATCAGATGCTCGCCATGGGCTTTCTGCAAGACGTTCGCACCATCGGCGCGCTCGCGGCAACTGCTGCTCTTTTCCGCCACCTTGCCGAAAGAAATTCGCAACCTCGCCAAAACCGCCATGCAAAAACCGGCACAACTCGCCGCCGGCGCGGGACGCCTCGTCTTGGACACGATTGAACAGCGTGTCTACATGGTCAAAGAAGAAGAAAAAACGGATCTTCTGATCCGTCATTTGCGTGAAATGAATCCGTTTTTAGCCGTGATCTTTTGCAACACGAAAGATCGCGCCGCGGAACTGACGCGCGAACTCTTGGCGGCGCATTTATCCGTCGAAGAATTGCACGGCAACCTGCCCCAAAGCGCGCGCAACCGTATTCTGCGCGAATTCGCCAAAGGCCGCATCGCCTACCTCGTCGCGTCCGATATCGCCGCGCGCGGCATTGACGTGGAAGGCGTCACCCATGTATTCAACTACGATATCCCCGGCGATACCGACTACTACATTCATCGCATCGGCCGCACCGGTCGCGCCGGCGCCACCGGCATGGCCGTCAGCTACGTCACCTCGCGCGACATCGGCAAACTGCGTCGCATTGAAGCGCGCATCGAGCAGCCGCTGGTCAAATACGATCACGACGGCAACGTCAAGGTCAAGAAACCGCGCGCCGCTCGTCGCAAAGTAGTCCTGCCCGGTCAATACAAACCGACCAAGGACAAAGAACACAAGCAGCAACATGCCGGCGGCAACCTTCGCCAACGCCGTAAAGCCGCGCCGAAAAACGAACGCAAACGCGGCGCGTCGCGCGGCAAACGTTCCTCTCGATAACAAAAAGACCGTCACTCGACGGTCTTTTTTGCGTGGTATAATACTGTAAACATAATATTTTCTTTATATCGTAAGGAGCATATATGAAAATTCTTGCCATCCGCATGGATAAAATCGGCGATACCTTGATGACCGTGCCGTCGTTTCGCACCCTCCGGCGCATGTATCCCGACGCGGAAATCACGGCGCTTGCCAACACGTACACTCGCCCGATTATCGAACGTATTCACTCGGTCGATGAGATTCTTTGCGCCGATGAGTATTCGCATGACGAGCTTGTAAAATTATTAAACGAACGCCATTACGACATGTTGATTTCGCTCCACGATTTTCGTCCGGCGTCCGAGCTTATTCTGGAACTTGACATCCCGTACAAGATGGGAATTCAGCGCAACTCGCAGCACAACCAAGACGTATATCCGCAAGGCTTTGTCCAAAATCGCTTTCATTATAATAACTTAGACAAAATGCAACATGAAGCGGAATACACGTTGGAGATCTTGGAGCATGTCGATGCGGAGCGTTACCATAACGCGCGCACGGACGACTTCACCATTCCGCTGACGGCGGAGGAAAAAGCGACGGCAGCGGAATTTTGGGCGCGTGAAGCCGTTACCTCGCCCGTTCTTTTCGTCAGTCCCGCCATGGGCGGTTCCGGCATGACCTTACCGATCGAAGCATGGGCGGAGGTGTTGCAGGACTTTCAAGACGCCCATCCCGACTGGACGATTTTGCTCGGTTGCTATCGTCCGAAGCAGGCGCCGCGTGATATTTTAGTGGATACGCATTTGCCCTTTGATGAATACGCTTTTTGCCAAGCGATCAATGACCGTCTGCAAAAACCGGTGACGATTTTCGCCAACCATCGCTCGATTTTCCATGCGGCCGCCGTCATTCAGCGTTGCGACCTTTTCCTCGGACCGTCCACCGGCACTTTCCATTTGGCGTGGACGCAAGGCACGCCCGTCGTCGGCGTTTTCGGCTGCGAACCCAACCACTGCTGGCAACGTTGGGGATCGCTCAAGCAACCGCATTACCATTTTGTCATGAACGAAGCGAAAGAATATATTCGTTCCGGAAGTGTCATCATGCGCACCTTACGGCGCTGGCGCTACAGTCTCTACAAGCGACAGGAACGCAGAAAGCACGGCAAGTTTACGCCGAAAATGCTGTATACGACTTTCAACGCGACCAAACGCAAAGAGCTCGCCGCCTTGCTGAACCAAGCCGCGGCGGAAGTCACCCGGCCGCAATAAAAAATCCCCGTACGGGGATTTTTTATTGCTCATTTATAATTTTTTCGATTACTTCCGCGACTTCGATGTCTTTGATATGGTGACGCCGTTTGCGATTCCAAATAATGCGGAGTTCCTTTTCATTGACCGGTACCCATTCCGGATTTTTCAACCGCATCAGAATAATTTGCGGGCGGTGCAATAATGACGCGATATGCATGATCGCCGTTTCCACGGAAATGATCAGATGACTGTGCGCAAGCATCGCCGGCAAATCCCAAAAACCTTGGTCCGCCGTGAAGCCGTAAGCGCGAGGCAACTGCTCGTCGCGAATCATCGCCGCAATGGCGTCCTGATCGCTCGGTAAACCGTTGATCAGAAAGACCGCCTGTTGAAATTCCGGTCGCTCGCTGAGCGCGCGGATCAGCGCCGCCACTTTCGGCAACGGCCACGTGCGTTTTTTGTTTTTCGCGAACGGGTTAATGAAGTAAAGCGGCGCCGTTTCCGCGATGCCTCGTTCCTCGCGCCAACGTCGCGCGCGTTCCAGCGCTTCCGCCGGCACGGTCAGCGCCGCCCGCTCCGCCCAATCGTACGTCGGCATCCGCGCCGCCGTTTGGAAAAAGTAATTGTAATTTTGAATAATTTTTTTGAATCGTTGCGGATTTTCCGGCACGATAAAATCGACGGCTTTTTCAAACCGTCGCCGATCCGCGCCGAACTTAAACCAGCGTTCGCGCAACGACCATGAGACAATCGCCGCTTGTGGGAATAACGCGCGCGCCGCCTCCGCGACGAGCAAGCGGCCGCGGCTCGACATGACGAAGACGACGTCATAACCGACTTTTTTCGCCCGCGCCAACGCCGCCTCCGAATCTCCCGTATAGAGATCCGCGTATACATCATGGAAAATGTCCGTTTGCGCCGCCCAATCGCAGATGATCGGATTGACGAGCGCGCCGGCCCCCCTATGAAAACGCGTATTAATAAAATACTCGTCCGGCATCAAGTCCATCTGCAACTGCGGATACTGTTCGGCGAACGCGCGCAAAACCAACTGCCAATAGGTAAAATCACCCAACGCCATCGGCAAAAGAACGAGCGCCTGACGCGCGTTTTTAATTTTATTTTGAATGCCTGTCTGATCCATAATGTTGTCCCAAGTCCTCTGATTTCTTGATTTTACTTATTATACCATGTGGATTAACGCGCCAAAAAAGACCGCCGCGGCGGTCTTTTTTGTTGTACATCAGATTTGTTCCATGGCGGCTTTGACTTTTTCCGCGCGTTCTTTAGCGGAAATGTTTTTTTCCACCTCGTATTGAATTTCATCCGTCGGCTTGTGCGTCTGCTGCACGGCGTCCGCGAGTTTCTCTTTTTCCTCTTCGAGGTTGGTCGCCCAAGATTCTTTCAAGCGCAAATAACTGCGCCGACGAATCCGCGCGTCGAGTTCGGTTTTCGCGAAGAGTTCCTGCGCTTTTTCCGGGAAAAGTTTTTCCAGCGCCGAGAAACGCACTTCGCCCATCAGGAAGTCGCGGAAGCTTTCGGTCGGTTCGCGCGAATCGATCTGCATCGGGTTCAATCCCTTTTTGATCCGGCTCGGGTCGAAACGGTAGTTGCACCAGTAGCCGCACGCGACCGCGCGCCGCGATTCTTCCTGCGTCATGCCCATGCCGGCTTTCAAGCCGTGCGCGATACAGGGCGAGTACGCGATGATCAATGACGGTCCGGGGTAGGCTTCCGCCTCCGCGATCGCTTTCAACGCTTGATTGCGGTTCGCGCCCATCGCGATTTGCGCCACGTAAATGTAACCGTAGCTCATCGCCATCATGCCGAGATCTTTTTTCCGCGATGTTTTGCCGCCCGCGGAGAATTTGGCGATGGCCGCCGTCGGCGTCGCTTTCGACGACTGACCGCCGGTGTTGGAGTAGACTTCCGTATCGAGCACGAGCACATTCACGTCATTGCCCGACGCGAGCACGTGATCCAAACCGCCGAAGCCGATGTCATAGGCCCAGCCGTCGCCGCCGAAAATCCATTGCGAACGTTTGAGGAAAAAGTCGCGATACGAGCGCAATTTTTGCACATAGGGGTTGGCGTCGTCCCGCGCGTCCAAGAGCGCGATGACGCGGTCGGCCCGTTCGCGCGTGCCTTCGCTTTCCATGTAATGGGCGCTCCAGTCTTCGAGCGCTGCGCACAGTTCCGGATCGTTGATCGCCGGACAGAAATCATCCACGATCGTGCGCAGACGTTCACGGATGGTGTCGTTGCCGGCGAACATGCCGAGACCGAATTCCGCGTTGTCCTCAAAGAGCGAGTTCGCCCACGCCGGACCGTTGCCGTCTTGGTTCGTCGTGTACGGCATCGACGGCGCGCTGGCGCCGTAAATGCTGGAACAGCCGGTGGCGTTCGCGATCAGCATGCGATCCCCGAAGAGTTGCGTGACGAGTTTAATGTACGGTGTTTCGCCGCAACCCGAGCAGGCACCGGAAAATTCAAAATACGTCGGCTCGAACTGACTGCCTTTGACCGTTTCCTTTTTCATCGGATTCGGTTTTTGCGGCAGGCTCATCGCGTAATCCCACAAGGGTTGTTTGTCGATTTCTTCTTCGATCGGTTTCATGACGAGCGCTTTGCCCTTGGCGGGGCAGACGTCGACGCAGTTGCCGCAACCGTAGCAGTCTTCCTGCGAGATGACGATGCGGAACTTCATGCCGTTGGCGCCGACCGCGTCGCGCACGATGAAGCCTTCCGGAGCCGCTTCCGCCTCTTCTTCGGTGGTTAAAATCGGACGAATCGTCGCGTGCGGACAAACGAACGCGCACTGGTTGCATTGGATGCAACGTTCCGGAATCCACTCCGGCACCATCGTGGCGGTCGCGCGTTTTTCGTATTGGCTCGTGCCGACCGGGAACGTGCCGTCGGCGCGATCAATGAAGGTCGACACCGGCAAGTCATCGCCTGCCTGACGATTCATCACGTCGCAAACCTCGCAGATAAAGCGCGGCCGCTGTTGTTTCGCGGCGGCTTGCGCGGGCGTGTCCTCCACGGCGTGCCGCCATGCGTCGGGCACGGGAATTTCGATCGACGCGGCGACGCCGCGGTCAATCGCTTCAAAGTTCATCGCGACGATATCGTCGCCTTTGTGACCGTAACTTTTGACGACGGAATCTTTCAGATGACGGACCGCGTCCTCCACCGGAATGACTTTCGTCAGCGCGAAGAACGCCGCCTGCATCAGCATGTTGATGCGGCCGCCCAAACCGATCTCGCGCGCGATCGTCGCCGCGTCCATGATATAAAATTTCGCGTGTTGCTTGGCGAGTTTGCGTTTCAAGAGCGCCGGCAGTTTCGCCTCGATTTCTTCCGGCGTCCAGGTGCAGTTCAAAAGGAAGGTGCCTCCCTCTTTCAAACCGCGCAGTAAATCGTATTCATAGACATACGCCTGCCGGTGACAGGCGATAAACGACGCGTTGCGAATGAGGTACGGTTTACGCAAGGGCGTGTTGCCGAAACGTAAATGGGAAATCGTCACGCCGCCGGATTTTTTGGAATCGTACGCGAAATACGCTTGTGCGAACATGTCCGTGTTGTCGCCGATGATTTTGATCGCGCTCTTGTTCGCGCCGACCGTGCCGTCCGAGCCGAAGCCCCAGAATTTGCAGGCGATATGCTCCGTTTCCCGCGCCTGTTCGACCGCGACGCGCGCGAGCGAAAGTTCCGTCACGTCATCGATGATGCCGAGCGTGAAACCGTGTTTCGGTTCGTCTTTCGTCAAATTGCGGTACGCCGCCAGAATATCTTCCGGCAGTACGTCTTTGGAGCTCAAGCCGTACCGACCGCCGACTACGCGGATCGCGCGACCCGCGTGCGCGACCGCCGCCGCCACGTCCAAAAACAGCGGCTCACCGAACGCGCCCGGCTCTTTGGTGCGATCCAGCACCGCGATTTTTTTGACTGACGCGGGAATCGCCGCCAGTAAATGCTTGATCGAAAACGGACGGTAGAGATGCACCGTGACCACGCCCACTTTTTCGCCGCGCGCATTGAGCATATCCGCCGCCTCTTTAGCGACATCGCAGACCGAGCCCATGCCGATCACGACACGTTCCGCGTCGGGCGCGCCGTAGTAATTGAAAAGTTGATAATCACGGCCCGTGATTTCATTGATCTTGCCCATGTATTTCTCGACGATTTCCGGAATCGCCTGGTAGTAGCGGTTGGACGCTTCGCGATTTTGGAAGTAAATATCCGGATTTTGCGCCGTGCCGCGCGTCACCGGTCGATCCGGGCTCAACGCCCGCGCCCGAAACGCGGCGAGTGCTTCCTGATTGACCAGGCCCGCCAGCACTTCCTCATCGAGCACTTGAATTTTTTGGATTTCATGACTGGTGCGGAAACCGTCAAAGAAATTGATGAACGGCAGACTGCCCTCCAGCGCGGATAAATGCGCGACCGCCGACAGGTCCATGACTTCCTGCACGCCCTCTTCGCAAAGCATCGCGCAACCGGTCGCCCGCGCCGCCATCACGTCCTGATGATCGCCGAAAATACTCAAACTGTGCGCCGCGAGCGACCGCGCCGCCACGTGCAGTACGGCCGGCAACAATTCGCCCGCCATTTTATACAGATTCGGAATCATCAGCAAAAGGCCCTGCGAAGCCGTGTATGTCGTCGTCAGCGCGCCCGCCTGCAAAGAGCCGTGCACCATGCCCGCCGCGCCGCCTTCCGACTGCATCTCGACCACTTTCACCGGCCGACCGAACATATTTTTCCGCCCGTTCGCCGCCCAATCATCGACCAGCTCCGCCATCGGCGAACTCGGCGTGATCGGGTAAATCCCCGCGACTTCCGTAAAGTAATACGAAACGTGCGCCGCCGCCGTGTTGCCGTCCATTGTTTTCCAGTTCATGTCCATGCCACCCTTCTGTTTTCCGCTCATCTTGCAAACAGGTAAGAAACAGTGTAAGATTAAGTCATAATATGAGTAAAACGCATACATATAGTTAATTTTGCGATTTGGAACATGGCGCGTTTTGTTCCGATCCCATTGTTGACTGAATTATAGACGATTCTACCCAAACCAACAACCGCAGGAGGCAAGCATGGATTTTCATCACTTAAAATATTTTACGGAAGTCGCGCATCGGAAAAGCTTCAGCAAAGCCGCGCGGCATCTGCATATTTCGCAATCGGCCATCAGCCGCACCATCAAAGCGCTGGAAGAAGAGCTCGGCGTCGTGCTCTTTTTGCGCAACGCCAAAGCGGTCGAGTTGACGGACGCCGGAGCGATTTTTTTGAACCATGCCAAACGCAGCGTCTTTATTTTCGAACATTTGAAAAACGACTTTGAAAACGAATTTAAGCTCGAGCAGGGCTCCATTCATATCGGCTTGCCGCCGATTACTGACGCGCAGGTATTCGCGCATCTTTTGGGCGCGTTCAAACGCATGTACCCGCAAATCGATATCGAGCTTTACGAATACGGCTCCAAAAAAGTGGAAATCGCCGTGCAGGAAGGATTGACCGACCTCGGCATTATTTGCACTGAACCGAAAAAAGATTACGAGTCCTTCTTTCTTTTGGAAGATCCGGTATGCGTGCTGTTGCCGAAAGATCATCCGCTCGCGGACGCGAATGAGATCCCGCTCGCCGATCTCGCCGGCGACGGTTTCGTTCTCTATCGCGACGACTTCAACTTGCATGACGAAATCATCGCGAAGTGCAAAGCCGCGGACTTTATCCCGAAAATCGTATTTGAAACCAGTCAGCGCGAGCTCATGATTCAGACCGTCAGCACCGGCTTGGGCATCGCGCTTTTGCCGAAACGTCTCTGCCCGCATAATAATCCCAACGTTTCCGTACACGTGCTCGCCGGTCGGCCGATCATTCATCGTCTTTACGTCATCTGGCGCAAAGGCCACTACCTCTCGCACGCCGCGAAATTGTGGCTCGAATTCGCGCAGGATCACATTCAAAAGATCGCCGTTAAATCGTCTCTGAAATAAAATGACTACGTACTCATTCCGTCATCGCCTGCAGCTTTGGCGACACCAAGTAAGCCCGTGGCTGCGCCGACCCGTCACTTGGCTCGTGCTGTTGGCGCTGGTGCTCGGCTACATCGTGAGCATCCAAAACGAACGCATCGAAGCGCTCACCGCGCGCGTCAATGAGCTGTCGCAGACAGGACCGGGCTCCACGCCCGCGCGCCTGACCAATTTGGAATTCATCGTCAACGATCACACCGAACACTTGCGCACGCTGGATGGCAAAGTGTATCAACTGCAAGTCGATCAGGCGGATCTCGATTGGCGGACCACCACCAACCGTTGGGATATTGATGAACAAATAAAATAAGCTCCCGCAAGGGAGCTTTTTTCGTGGGCGAAATTATAAATGTTCCGCGCGGCCGGCAGGCGCGGTGCGGGCGATGCTTTTCGCGCATAATAAAAGACCGCCGCGCGTCGCGCGGCGGTCACCCCGTTCCCACCCATTGTCGAAATCAGTTCGTCGGTAGTCAACGTAAGTTGTTACTTTACTCATGTAAGCATCATGAAGTCCCGTCACTTTGAAATAACCGGCGGGTTCCGGCTGCTTAGGGGGTTGAACTCGCCTTTCGACAATTACCGAAAAAATTATAACTCGACTTGCCAGTTCAGCGCTTGGATCGCCATATCCAATTCTCTGGCTTCTTTCGCGAGCGTGTCCGCCTTATGTTCCGTCGCGGCGACATCAATCGTGCACACGCGTTTGATTTCCGATTTGGAATAGCGTTCCACCTGACCTTCGCGGCCCGTATCGGCGAACGAGCGGAAAAATCCCGCCAAGCGAATCAGTTCATCGCGCTTCGCCAACGCCTGTGCGATCGTCATGCCGTTTTCCAAACGCGTCGACGCGTTGGTCGCGTTGATCCTTTGCACCAACTCGGTAACCTCTTGCGAAAGCCGCTCCAACTCCGGCATCAATCCGTTCGGATCTTCGACCGGTTCGTCACCTTCCTGAACAATAATATTTTTTTGAATCCGCTCCGCGAGCAAACTCAATTTGCGATACATTTCCTTGCGCGTAATCAGCGCTTCGGCAAGTTTCATAATAGCTCCTTCCTTCGTAACGTCTTTTTCTTATTATACCATTCACCGCGTCGTCGCGTCACTTTTGCGCGCGCGCAATATTCGCTGCCGCGCTGCGGGATCCGGCAACCAACGCACGATCAGCGCCGCCATGACGCCGACCGCCGCGATCACGTACAGCGCCGGCATAATCCCGTAACGATCCGCCAGCATCCCCAAAAGCGGCACGATAATACCGCCGATCGTCGTGCCCAAACCGAGCGTCACGCCCGCCGCGAAACCGATCTGCCGCGGCAAATATTTCTGCCCCAAAAGCACCATCAGACTGTACGGTGCGAAGAGAAAGAACGCGACCGGCACCAGCATCGCCAGCGCGAGCGGCGTCGAAGTGATTTGCAAAAAGATAAATAAAATCGGCACAAAACCTAAAAATCCCCAGCGAATGACTTTCAAATGACCGTAGCGATCGCCCATTTGCCCGCCGACCAATGTCGCCACCGCGCCCGCGGCGAAGAAAATCGTCAGCGTCGCCGAGCTCAGCGCCTCCGATTCGCCTAACACATGCAAAAAGTACAAAGGCAAAAACGTATTCAAACCGAAAAACATCACGGCGCGCGCGAAAATGCCCAGCGTCAACTTGCCGAAGGAAGGCCAATCGTCGTGCACTTCCTCCTGCTCCGCGCCGCGATGCGCCGGCAACGCCGCCAGCATGCGAAACGTCCCTTGCTCGCGCCACAAGCCCAACGACATCAAAACGCCCAACACCGCCATCACCAACGTGCCCGGCAAACCGAAGGTTAATACCGAGGTCGTTGCGATCACCGGGCCGAGCGCGAAACCGACATTACCGCCGACCGAAAAAATACTGATCCCGCGGCCTTTCCGTTCGCCCGCCGCGTAATTCGCCAAGCGCGCCGCTTCCGGGTGAAACGCCGACACGCCCACGCCGCTCAACGCCACCGCGAAAAAGATCCACCAATACGAATCCAACACGCCGATCAGCGCCATCGCGCCGCCGGAAAGCAACACGCCCGCGGGCATCATCCAGTGCCATGAATATTTATCCGACACCCAACCGAACAGCGGCTGCAAAATCGACGACAAAAAATTCGCCGCGAACACCAGTCCGGCCGCCGCCGCGTAGCTCAAATCATGCGCGACAATCAAAAACGGCAACAACGCCGGCAGCGCGCCCTGACTCAAATCCGTAAACGCGTAGCCGGCGGAAATCAACCACACATATCTCTCTTTCATCTTCTCACCTGCTTCAGTTTTACTTTTTTATACGTTTTTCGCGCGCGAATGTCAAGCGCAGAAGCTTCGCGCACAAAAAAAGCGGCGTGGCCGCTTTTTTCGCTATAAAATACAAGCTCCATACTATCAAATGCACACGCCCTCAAAACTCGCGCCGCCGCACCCTCGCCAAATGGAAGGCATTACCTTTCTGCGTATTCCTTTGGTTCTATTGCATAAAAAAACACAGGAGCAAATATCCATAAAAAAACCACCCTCACGGGTGGTTTTTTATTCCTTCATTTATGCTTTTTTCATAGCTGCCAACTGTTCCAGAATTTCACGAATCTGTGCTTTCTGTGCTGCTAATTCTGCATCCTGCCGTTGGATGATTTCATCCTGCTGGCTGATACACTGTGCCAGTTGCGCTTTGGAAACGCCCGCATAAGGAGAGTTTCCCTCACCGACTTTGATGGAAACACCGGCATTGATCATGTCTTCTCCACCGCCGAACGAACCGCCGATGCTGAACATTTTGTTTTCATCCGGACGATAGAATGCGCCGATAGCCACGGCATCGGCTCCTTTGTAGTGACCGTAACCGGCCGCAAAGTTCCACTTATTATCCGGATCGAAATCAAGCGGATGGAGTGCGGCAAGAGCAGCCGAACCTGCGCCTACTTTATTTACGCGGCTGTCCAATTCTCCCATGCCGTTGGTTAAGGCACCGATTTCCCCTGCATTGGCTTGAACCTGTTTGTCCAAAGCGGTCAGATTTTCACCGACTTTCTTATCTTTCTTGACATATGCTCCGTCTTCAGCCACTGCGGAATCTGTACCCAACTTATCTATTTCCTTGTCCAAGGCGGTCAGATTTTCACCGACCTTCTTGTCTTTCTTGACATATGCTCCGTCTTCAGCCACTGCGGAATCTGTAACCAACTTATCTATTC